>CAYMHE010000061.1:0-18273 GCA_964390175.1 uncultured Paludibacter sp. | reverse complement strand
GGACCCTCTGATTAACAGTCAGATGCTCTAACCAACTGAGCTAAGGAAGAATGTTTATCTACATTTTTTTTACAAATGAGTTGCAAAAGTAATTGCTTTTCCTGAAATATGCAATATCTTTGCAGAAAAATAAACGATTAATTTTATGAAGAAAATTCTTGGAATGGGTAACGCCCTGACAGATATTTTATTGCGAATTGAAAACGATGAGGTGTTGGCCAAACTTAATTTGCCAAAGGGCAGTATGCAATTGGTAGATGGTGGGAAATCGAAAGAAATTACAACTCTTTTATCGGAAATAAGTCCTAAAATGGCTACCGGTGGATCAGCTTCGAATACTATAAATGGTATCACAAGACTGGGTGCAGCTGCAGGTTTTGTTGGAAAAATCGGGAAAGATGAGGTAGGTGATTTTTTCAGGAACGATATGCTCAACAATGGAGTTGTGCCTCATTTGTTGTACAGCGAAACACCTTCGGGGCAATGTACTGTGTTGGTTTCGGCTGATGGTGAGCGTACTTTGTGTACTTTTCTGGGTGCCGCCTGCGAACTCGATGCAAAGGATTTAACTCCTGAAATGTTCGTTGGATTTGATATTTTTCATATTGAAGGTTATTTGGTACAAAACCATGAACTGATTCGCACGGCCGTGAAAATGGCAAAAGAAGCGGGCTTACAGGTTTCGGTGGATTTGGCCAGCTACAATGTGGTGGAAGAAAATCTCGACTTTCTGAACGAAATCATTCGTGATTATATAGATATTGTATTTGCAAACGAAGAAGAAGCGCGTGCTTTCACCGGTAAAGAGCCCGAACAAGCATTGATACATATTGCCGATCATTGCGATATTGCAGTGGTGAAGATTGGTAAAGAAGGCTCATTTATTAAATCGGGAAGCGAAAGCGTACTCGTAAAACCACGTTTGGCTAATTGCATCGATACTACTGGTGCAGGCGATTTATATGCGGCAGGTTTTCTTTACGGTTTGGCTAATGGATATTCCCTCGATATTTGCGGAAAAATTGGTTCTCTAGTTTCGGGGAATGTAGTGGAAGTGCTTGGAGCCAAAATGACGGATGAGGTTTGGAAACAAATCCATACCGACATACAGAAAATTATTAGTGCTTAAATATCACAACAGAAATTATAGTTCTATCAGATTAATATCAAAAATTCTACGTTGTATTTCTCTTTCAGGAGAAATACAACGCTTTTGCAAATGAAACAATTTAAACTTTACGGAGCAATAGTTTTGGCCATGATATTCTGGTCGGTATCCTTTATCGGGACGCGTGTTGCCATCGAGTCGTTTCAGCCGGTAACGTTGATATCGCTGAGGTTGTTGATTGCTTCGGTATTGTTGTTTGTGGTTTCGAAACTGGCCGGTAAATTTCAGAAAATACGGAAGGCAGATCTCAAATGGTTTGTTCTTCTGGCATTTTTTGAGCCTTATATGTATTACATTGGCGAAACCTATGGACTGACCATGGTGGAATCTACGCTGGCTTCGGTGATTGTTTCCACGATTCCATTGTTTGCTCCTATTTTGGCCTATTTTCTTTTGAAGGAAAAAATTGGCTGGGCCAATGTGCTTGGTATTTTAGTGTCGCTGACAGGTGTTTTTTTTGTGATTTACGAGCCCGGCGGTGGGTTTGCCGCTAATCCTTTGGGCGTAAGTCTTTTGTTTTTGGCTGTTTTTTCGGCTATTTGTTACACCACTACTTTGCGAAAAATTTCAAGTCACTATTCAACTATCAATATTATTCTATACCAAAGTGTTATTGGTTTGGCTTTCTTTGTCCCAACATTTTTTATTACCGATTTTTCGACGATCGGAACTTTGAGAGTAAGTACCGAGTCGCTTGGAGCGCTGTTAATGCTATCTGTTTTTGCATCGGTCATTGCTTTTGTGCTGTTTGCAGCGGTGGTTCGAAAAATTGGTGTGGCCAAAACGAATGTTTTTGTAAATCTGATACCGGTTTTCACGGCTGTTTTTGCATGGTGGTTTCTGAACGAACAGCTTACATGGTTGAAGATATCAGGAATTGTAATTGTAGTTTCCGGACTTTTTGTGAGTCAGGTAAGTAAAGTGAAATTTAATTTGAAACGCATCAGAGGAACGGAATATTAATGTTCCTGGTGGAGTAAAGGTAGTTGAAGGTGTTGTTTTGATGAATATGTTTATTGTAGTGAATTGATTTTTATGTGATTTAACTCGACTTTTAGCATAATTGTATGAAACAGGGACTAAAAATTTTGTTTTTCTTTTATCAATGGCTAATTGCTTTCCCGCTATTGCTTGTGCTGACTATTGTCACGGCATTGGCTACTATTTTACTTTCTCCACTCTTCTCGAACAAAAGATTTTCGTACTTTCCGGCACGATGGTGGGGCAGGGCATTTTGTTATTTACTGTTTATAAAAGTGAAGCTAATTGGCCTCGAAAAACTGAACGCTCAACAATCTTACGTTATCGTGTGTAACCATCAGAGCATATACGATGTGTTTGTGGTGTATGGATGGTTGCCTATGATTTTTAAATGGCTAATGAAAGCAGAACTACGAAAAATTCCTTTGGTAGGTAAAGCTTGTGCGGATGCCGGACATATTTTTATTGATCGCAGCAATGCAGTAACGGCAAAACATAGCATAGAACAAGCCGAAAAACAATTGAAGAATGGAAACTCTGTAGTTATTTTTCCTGAAGGCACAAGAACTCACAACGGGGAAATGTGCAAATTCAAGCGAGGAGCTTTTCTTATTGCCACCGATCTTCATTTACCAATCCTGCCGTTAACCCTGCGTGGCTGTTACGAGCGCCTTCCTCGCAATACAGTGAATGTAGTGCCGGGAACAATCGAAATCATCATTCATCAGCCTGTCGACGTAAATAGCTACGGCGCTGATGGTACTCCAAAGTTAATTCAGGATAGCTGGAACATAATTAATTCAGCATTATAAAAATGAGATAAAGTCTTGTTTGCTAAGGTTGGTTTCTTTTACACAGAAGCCAACCTTTATTCTTTTAGTGCATCTTTGTTTGAATTAAATTATACAGTATTCTGAGTTAAATAAAGTTAAATTTGATTTTATTTTTTATTGATTAAATTGCTGTTATATAGTATTTTGTGTATTTGTTTTTATAATCATATTAAATCTTAGCAGGTACTATGTATTGCAAGGTACTATAATAACACATATATTTGCAAAGAATTATTGTTATTCGATATAAATATAACTTTTTTCATTAAAAATTCAATCAAATACGGAATAGCTGTAAAAAGAACAAACATAGCGTCAGACTTACATAAACCCGAAATACAAATTTTTAGTATGATTACACTTAAAGACATAAACAAGACCTATTACACCGAAGCTACTTCGCTTCACGTATTGAAAGGGATTGACCTACACATTGCCAACGGTGAATATGTTTCAATTATGGGAGCTTCAGGTTCAGGGAAATCAACATTGCTCAACATACTCGGCATTCTTGATAACTACGATACAGGCGATTATTTTCTCGATAACAAATTGATTAGAAACCTTTCAGAGAAACAATCGGCAGCTTATCGCAACGAAATGATTGGTTTTGTTTTCCAGTCCTTCAACCTGATAAACTTCAAAAATGCACTTGAAAATGTGGCTTTACCACTTTATTACAAGAATATAAATCGCAAGCGCCGCAATATAATTGCAATGGAATATCTCGACCGAATGGGATTGAAAGATTGGGCGTTGCATATGCCGAATGAAATGTCGGGTGGACAGAAACAGCGTGTAGCAATTGCGCGTGCCATTATTTCGCAGCCTAAAATTCTGCTTGCCGACGAACCTACAGGTGCATTGGACAGCCATACCACAGTGGAGGTGATGAAGGTTTTAAAGGAATTGAATGATAATGGCTTGACAACAATTATTGTCACTCACGAAAAATCTGTAGCCGACGAAACACACAAAATCATTCACATAAAGGATGGTTTGATTGAAAGTATAGAAGAAAGAGAACGTAAATTCAATGGTTTAATCAGATGACCATCATCAGTCCGGTTTGCAATGCCATACTGTAATTGAAAAACAAAACTATTGAAAGATTCAAAAAAAAATTAAACAGAAAATAAATCGATGAACATTCTACAGGAAATATTTTCAGGATTAAAGCACAACAAGCTGCGTACCATTCTCACGGGGCTGTCGGTGTCATGGGGAATTTTCATACTCATTATTTTGTTGAGTGCAGGAAATGGTCTGAAAAACGGAGTCATTTCCAACTTCAGTGATCGTGCCACCAATATGGTTCAGATTTGGTCTGGCCGTTCGTCTTTACCTTACAAAGGACTCAAAAGTGGTCGTTCGCTCAATTTCGCCGAGAAACAAATTGTAGATTTGAAGGACGGACTTAAAGAAACGTCAGGACAAACAGGTGTAATCGAAAAAAATCTCACCATAACCTATAATAACGAATATGGTTCTTTCAGTATAAATGGGGTTAAACCTGCTTACAACGACATTTTCAACCTGAAATTCGATCAGGGCAATGGAAGGTTTATTAATGATCTGGATTTGAAAAACAATAATAAGGTCATAGTGATCGACCGGAAAATAGAGGAAACATTGTTTAAAACCGAATCGGCGCTCGGGAAATATGTAAAAGTGGGTGAAGTGATGTTCAAAGTGGTGGGAGTAAATACTAAAAAAGAAAGATATGGCGAGGGGTCGGCTTATATTCCGTTCACAACTGCACAATCCATTTTCAACCCTAACAAGAAGTTTTATAACATAGCCATGCAGGTGAACGGGCTTAAAACCAAAGAAGAAAATGATGCTTTTAACGACCGATTGAAAGAAAATATGTCGCAGAGCCTTCGATTCGACCCTAAGGATACACAGGCGCTTTATCTGTGGAATTCGCAACGCGATTATATTGAAACAATGAAGATATTTGGTGGCATTACTATTTTTGTTTCCATTATCGGTATTTTCACATTGATAGCCGGAATTGTTGGAGTAAGTAATATTATGTTGGTTTCGGTAAAAGAAAGAACCCGTGAAATTGGAATCAGAAAAGCCCTTGGCGCTCCACCGAGAAGTATTCTTACTTCAATCATTATCGAATCGATTTTAATTACTACTGCATTTGGTTATTTAGGAATGGTGATAGGGGTTGGATTGTCGGAGCTTGTTAACATGATAATGCAACAAAGTGCAGCCCAAAGTGAGAGCGAAATGTCGATTTTCAAGGATCCAACTGTGGATTTAACTTATGTTTTTGTATCCACAGCCATACTCATAATTGCAGGAGTGATTGCCGGTTATATGCCTGCACGTCGTGCAGTGAAGATTAAACCGATTGAAGCTATGCGGGAAGAATAAAATCAGTTTCAATTTATTCAATAACAATTTATTATTTATTATCGACAATCCGCTATACTAAGAAATTTATAAATGAAAACTAACACAGATACAACTCAAAATAAAACAAAGAATTCAGCTTTCAAAAGTTGGGGTTTCTTCGATCTGGATCGTTGGCAGGAAATATGGATTACAATAACGCACAACAAATCAAGGAGTTTTATGACTGCCTTTGGTGTGTTTTGGGGTATGTTCATGTTGGTGGCTATGGTGGGAGCCGGCGTAGCTTTGGAACGGGGAATGAATTCTCAGATTGAAGGTTTTGCCACGAACTCCTGTTTTATCTGGACCGATCAGACATCCGAACCCTACAAAGGGTTAAAGAAAGGACGTAGATGGGATATGGAAAATGAAGATATACCGCTGCTTATCAATAGTATTCCTGAAATTCAACACATTGCGCCCGTATTATTTGGTGGTGGTGGAACTAATAATGTAACCCGAAACGATAAAGCCGGATCTTTCAGAATGAAAGGTAACTATCCATCGTATAATTCAATTGACGAGAGTATTATGATTGCGGGTCGGTATATCAATGATATTGATATTGCCGAAAAACGGAAAGTATGTGTGATAGGTGAGCGTGTGTACGAAGTGCTTTTCCCTAATAACGAGGATGCACTCGGTAAGAATATTCAGGTAAATGGTATTTATTTTCAGGTGATAGGTGTGGCACGACACACTTCGAATGTAAATATTGGCGGCGATCCTAAAGAAACGGTTGTACTCCCTTTTACTACAATGCAACAGGCATTTAATCAGGGGAATATAGTTCATTTCATTGCTGCAACTGCCCAGCCTGGTATCAAGGTAAAAGTGGTGGAGGATCGAATTAAAGAAGTATTGAAAGCAAGTCATAACATATCTCCAACCGATAAAACTGCCGTAGGTGGCATGAACATCGAAGATCAGTTCACTATGTTTCTGTACCTGGGTATCGGAATTGCAAGTCTGATTTGGATTGTGGGCTTAGGTACATTGATGGCCGGAGGTATTGGAGTGAGCAATATTATGTTAGTGACAGTGCGTGAACGAACCAAAGAAATAGGAATTCGCAGGGCGTTGGGTGCAACTCCTCGCAATATCATTACTCAAATTTTAAGCGAAAGTGTTGTGTTGACTTTGATTGCCGGCGTTGGAGGTATTATGTTGGTTGTAGGCTTGTTGCAGATAGTTGGCGTTGCATTAAGTCAGGGCGATCAGTTTTTCAAAGATCCGCAAATCAGTTTTACAGTAGCCATTGCTTCTCTTTTTATTTTACTTGTTATAGGCGTGCTGGCCGGTTTTTTACCTGCAAACAGAGCCATGAGTATTAAACCTATTGAGGCTATAAGGGAAGAGTAGAAGCTTTTTTGCCTTATTCTCTCTTGATATATAAAATATAAAAATCGAAATAATTAACTCAGAAATTCGTATGAAAAAGTTTTTTAAAATTTTAATGCTGATCATTTTGGCACTTGCAGTATTTGGAACGTTTTATTTTTTATGGAATAAATCTCGTCCCGTCGAAAAAAATTACAATGTTGAGGCTGTCACTATTGGCAACATCGAAAAACGTACCGTAGCCACCGGAAAGGTAGAACCCCGCAACGAGATTCTTATTAAACCTCAAATGTCTGGTATTATCGCCGAAATCTATAAAGAAGCAGGCGATGTGGTAAAAGCCGGCGATATTATTGCCAAAATCAAAGTAATTCCTGATATGGTTAGTCTTAATTCAGCCGAATCGCGAGTGCAGTTAGCACAGATTTCGTTTGATCAAACCAAACGAAACTACGAACGCGACCAAAAACTCTATGCCGAAAAGGTGATATCGAAAGAAGAATTCGAAAAATCGGAATTGCAATATTTCAATGGAAAAGAAGAACTTAAAGCTGCGAAAGATAATCTGAGTTTAACAAGGGATGGTATTTCGAATGACAAATCGCAAGTTACCAATACACTAGTGCGTTCCACCATCAATGGTACTATCCTCGATGTTCCGGTAAAAGTGGGGAATTCTGTGATTCAATCGAATAATTTCAACGATGGAACTACCATTGCTTCGGTTGCCAATATGAACGACATGCTTTTTGTGGGTAAACTTGACGAAACCGAAGTGGGCCGCATCACTGCCGGAATGCCTATGGACATTACTATAGGAGCTTTACAGGATATTAAACTGAATGCCACGCTCGAATATATTTCGCCTAAAGGCGTAGAAGAAAGCGGAGCTATTATGTTCGAAATGAAAGCGGCGGTAAAAGTACCATCGAATGTGTTTATACGTGCCGGTTACAGCGCCAATGCCGAAATTGTATTGAGCAAGGTAGAAAAAGTGCTTACAGTGCCCGAAAGTAGCGTTGAATTCAGCAACGACTCAGCATTTGTGTATGTTCAAAATGCAAAAGACCCCAAAATATTTGATAAAAAACAGATCAAGATTGGTATGTCGGATGGTATAAAGATAGAAGTGAAAAGCGGCTTGAAAGCTAAAGACAAAATCAGAGGAGCCGAAATTGTGGAAAAAAAGCCTGAAGCTCCAAAAGCTGAATAAATATAGTTGAAACAAAAAATTGAATTTCTGTTTTACTGTTTGATTTAATCTTAAATCAACTGACTGTTAAATTGTTATTACTCAATCAGTAGCTCGGGTAAGTGTGAGTGCTGATTATAATCTGATAAAAAAACGAATTTTTAGTATGAGAAAAACTTTGATCATTATAGGCGCATTTCTGGCTACATTGTTTGTCAGCGCCCAACAGCAACCCTGGACATTGCAGCAATGTGTGGACACTGCTTTGAACAACAACCGAAACATTAAACAAAAAGAACTATCACGCAAGGTAAACGAAATTGCTTATCAACAGGCACGTTACGACTTGTTGCCTAATCTTAGCGGATCGGCAAGTCAGAGTTGGAGCTTTGGTCGTTCGCAAATATCGGATGGTACGTATCAAAACCTGAACGTATCCAATACTTCTTTTGGCCTTTCGAGCGGAATTACTTTGTTTGATGGACTGAGAATGAAGTATAATATTGATGCCCGAATGGCAGAGCTTAAAATTTCGGAGGCTGGACTCGAAAAAATCAGACAGGATATTATCCTGAGTGTGTCGACGGCTTTTCTGGAGGTTTTACTCAACAAAGAACTTTTACAGATTTCGGTAGATCAGTTAAAATTGACGGAATCACGCATCGAACAGCAAAAATCGTTGGTGAATCATGGCCGATTGGCTGAAGGCGAAATTTATGAACTGTTGGCGCAACAATCCAAAGAAGAACTGAATAGAACACAAGCCGAAAATGCGCTCAAGCTTTCGTTGCTCGATCTGGCTCAAATCCTTGAGCTTCCTGATTACGAGCAGTTAGATATTGTAGTTCCTGCCGATTTAATGAGTAACGAACTTGAATTACTCAATGCCGAAGCGGTGTATAAAAGTGCGTTGATGAGCCGTCCGGAAGTAAGAAGTGCAGAATATCAACTTCAGAGCAGCGAAAAAAACGTACAAATAGCTAAATCGGCTTATTTCCCTACTTTGTCATTCGGAGCTAATATTGGCGGTGGTTATTACAATTCGGTAAGCACGCCACTGAGCACAAGTATCGGGTTCAATCTTTCAGTTCCGATTTTCAATAAAATGGGAACCCGGAGCCAGGTGCAAACAGCTCAACTGAATGCCGAAAGCAGCAGACTGAACGTAGACAACACAAAACTGGAATTGAAAAAGACAATACAGCAGGCTTATTTTAATGCAGTGGCAGCCAATGCCAAATGGAGCTCGGCCCGAAAATCAGAAGTGGCAAGCATAGAGGCTTATCGGTTTGCCAATCAGAAATACGAAGGCGGCAGAGCAACAGTTTACGAGCTGTATCAGGCCAAAAATAATTTGTCGCAGGCTCAGTCGCAGGTTATTCAGTCGAAATACGAATATGTATTCCGCCTGAAGATACTGGAACTGATGAAATGAATGTCGTGACAAGGAAACGAAAAGTCGTATTCCTTTAATCATCTCTTTTTTTAAATAGAAACAATAAAAATGAACGCAGACAACATCAAATCTCAAATGCGCAAGGGTTACCTCGAATATTGCATTTTGCTTATTCTGAGAAAAAAACCAGCTTATGCTTCGGATATTATTTCGGAGCTCAAGCAAGCGAAGCTGATTGTGGTGGAAGGAACTTTGTATCCTTTGTTGACGCGGCTAAAAAACGGCGAATTGTTGGATTACCGTTGGGAAGAATCGCTGCAGGGACCACCACGTAAGTACTACGAAATGACCGAAAAAGGGTTGAGTTTTCTCGAAGAACTCGAATTGGCATGGGACGAAATTAATCAAGTGGTAACACAAATTAAAAAGTAAAGTTGTTTTTTTTATCAAGGTTTGAAATAATTGATGACAGGAGAAAGGTTTAATATTTTTTTGAAAAAGAAAAGAATCCGCACCCAATCATATAGTAGTTCAGACATAAACATTTAATTGCTTACAACAATGAAAAAAACATTAACGGTTAATTTAAATAACATTGTTTTTCATATCGACGATGATGCTTACGAAATGCTTCAGACCTACCTGGCCGATGTGGCGCGTCATTTATCAGAGGATGAAAAAAGAGAGGTAATGAACGATATTGAAGCGCGTGTGGCTGAACTTTTTACTGAACGCCTTCAACGAAATAAAAACGTTGTCAATATTGAAGATGTTGAAGAAATAATTAAGATATTGGGTAAGCCCAGCCAATATGCCGATGAAGATGAGAACGATGCTGAAGCATCTTATTCAAAATCCGAAAAAAAACGGGCCCGTCGTTTCTTTCGCGATCCCGAGAATGCTGTTCTCGGTGGGGTGGGAGCCGGGATTGCGGCCTATTTCACTATCGATGTTACCTGGGTACGCATAGTGCTTGTGATTTTGGCACTTATAAGCGCTGGTTATATGATACCCATCTATATTCTTGTATGGATCATTGCTCCTAAAGCTGTCACCGTATCACAAAGGCTCGAAATGCAGGGTGAGGATGTGACGGTAGAAAGTATTAAGACCGAAATCAATAATGTAAAAAACTATGTCGAAAGTGACAAGTTCAAACAGTCGGCCAATAGTTTTGGCGACAAACTAGGCGAAGTGCTGAAAGTGATTTTGAAGGTGATTGTTGGGTTCTTCGGTGCCATTTTTGGAGTTGTGGGAATGATAATAGTCGGGGTATTGCTCCTTTTGTTGCTGTTCTTTATTTTCGAACCAAGTATGCTGAACGGCTGTTCGCCCGAATTTATAACTGATTTCAGCCTGATGACGCCCGACAAAGCGGTACTGCTTGTTATTTCCTTGCTTTTGGTGGTTGGTTGTCCTATCTTCATGCTTATTTACTGGGCATTGCGTATCATATCCGGTAGGCACGAAACATCAAAAACTACCTCGTGGGTGGTGTTTATCCTCTGGATTGCCGGTATATTTATGCTTTACAGTGTAGGTGCCCGTTCGTTGATTCGCTGGAGCAACACTGGTTTCGACAGACCGTGGGTATTCAGCTGGGAAAATGATGAAAACTTACCGTTGAAAGACGAAAATCGTACGGTGGATGCCTTCAATAGCATCGAGATATCGGGAAATATTGAACTTGAATTGCAGCAGGATTCGGTAAAGAAATTCACAATCTCGGCTTCCGAACAATTATTACCTTATATCAAAACAGAAGTAAGGGATGGAAAACTGAGTATTTATACAAATAAAGTATTCCTTAACCGAAGGGTAAAAGTGTTTGTTGCCAACGATTCTGTTTTTGCACTTCGTGCCAACGGCGCTTCGCACATAAAGGTTTTAAATGAACTCAAAACGTCGAAACTTTCGCTCGAACTGACGGGCGCAAGTCAGGCGCATATGATAGTAGATGTAGCAGGACATCTGGATGCCGAAGTGAATGGGGCTTCGTATGCCGACATTGATGGCAAAGCCGGATCGGTAGATGTAGAAGCCAGTGGTGCAAGTAAAATTGATGCCGATCAGCTTATAACCACTAAAGTAACTGTAGAAGCCAGCGGAGCCAGCAATGCAAGGGTTTTTGCGAGCGAAACAGTTGATGCCGATGCCAGTGGTGCCAGTAGAATTGAATGTACCGGAAGCCCGAAGAACATTAATCGTTCCGAAAACATGGGGTCGAACGTCACTATAAAATAATAAATTCGCCTCGGTTGGAGCCGACAACTACTCCTCAGGAGCCGACGACGCCTCGATCGGAGCCGACAACGCCTCCTCAGGAGCCGACGACGCCTCGATTGGAGCCGACAACGCCTCGATTGGAGCCGACGACGCCTCGATCGGAGCCGACGACACCTCGATTGGAGCCGATAATGAATAAAAAAAGACGATCACATAATTCTGATCGTCTTTTTTTGTTTTTTTTGAATTTTAAATCAATCCCTCAATCTTTCGTTGGTTTTACTTTTTTATATCAGGATACACAATTCTTGTATGGTATATGTTTTTGATTTTTTCTTTGAATACCGACTTTACAGTTTCCACGTCTCTGAAACTTATAGGTGCATCTTTGAATTGTCCGTCGGCTATTTGTGAGTCAATCATTTGTTCAACAGCCACATTTATACTTTCTTCGGTGTAGATGCTGAGGCTTCGCGAGCGGGCTTCCACGGCATCGGCCATCATCAATATCGCTGTTTCTTTGCTATTGGGCAATGGGCCCGGATAGGTATAAGCTTCTTCGTTAGGCATTTTATCGGGGTTGGCATTGATAAATGAGTTGTAGAAGTACTTTGTTTTTCCACGTCCATGATGTGTGGTGATGAAATTGATAATCTGTTCAGGGAGATGACTTTTTTTAGCTATTTCTACCCCATCGGTTACGTGACCTATCACAATTCTCGATGCCGTTTCGAAATCCATCTCCGAAAGAGGATTTTTTCCTCCCATCTGATTTTCGATAAAATATTCAGGGTGTTTCATTTTTCCAATGTCGTGGTACAAGGCACCAGTACGAACCAACAAGCTGTTGGCGCCAATTTTTTTTGCAGCCTCGGTAGCCAGGTTCGATACTTGTAAGGTGTGCTGGAAAGTTCCGGGGGCAGTTTCAGCAAATTTCATCATCAGGTCGCTGTTTACATTGGTAAGTTCCACAAGCGTTACTGCCGAAATTAAACCGAATATCTTTTCGAAAATATAAATGAGAATATAAGCAAATAGTAAAAAACCGCTGCTGATGGCAAAATACAAAACAGGTTGTAGATTTATGCGCTGCAATTCTCCTTCGCTCACAAGTTCCGAGGCAAGGAAAATAGCAATGTAGGTCAGGAAAATATACAATGCCGTTTGTGCAAGTTGCGAACGCTGCGTCATATCTTTCAGGCTCGATACGGCAGCCATCCCCACAGCAATTTGTAACACAATAAACTGAAATGGATTATCTACCATGAACGAAATAATAAGCATGGTGATGATATGGGCAAAAAGCGCCGTTCGTGAATCGAAAAACACGCGGATAATAATTGGTAACAGCGCAAAAGGAACCATGTAATAACTAAGGTTGGAGTAGCTGAGCGATAGCGTGGTGAGCCCTACCATCATTAAAATGACTAAGCTAATAAAGAATAAATTGCCGAAATTGTTGAAAATCCTTGGGCGGAAAAGATAGAGATAAAGAAAAAACAATACAATAAGTATAGTGATAATCACTATTTCTCCAATCAAAACCAATGCCGACTGCTGCACTGACGATTTGCGTTTATCATTCTCAATTTTAAGCGAATTCAGCACAACAAACAATTCGGGAGTTACTATTTCGCCTCTGTCAATTATTCTTTCGCCCGTTTGAATCATGCCCGCTGTAAGAGATAAATTTTTCAGAAGGTCTTTTTTGTAAAGCTCGGAGGTGACGCTGTCGTATTTTAGGTTGTCCACCAGATATACATTCAGATTATACGATTTCAATACTTCGGGCGCTCCGAGGAGTAATTCTTCATAGGCTGTTTTTGGAGTTAAAATATCCGAAACAGCAATCTTTTTAGTTACCCGGTTGGGCATTATACAATTAACACTTTGCTTTCCTCCTTCGGTCAACTCAATCAGTTTCTCGGATGAAATGATCCCTCTGGCATAAATATTTTTTAATTTCTCCAAAATAAAGTCCTGAAACAGGAGTGCTGTCCCGTTCATTTTTGCATAATCGCCGGTCAGTTTTTTGAATTGAATCAAAGCCTGAGTAGTGTCCAACTGGTAATAGGGAGTATACGATTTCAGAAGTTCATCTTTCTCGGCTGTTATTTCCCGTTCGTTTTTATAAATCGGAAAATCAAACGATGCAGTAATTAATTCATACGACCATGGTTTGCCAATCTCAAACTGGTATTTGAATTTGTTTTCGTGCGGATATAACTGAACGATAATGGCTATCACACATAAAAAAAGACCAAACCTTGTGATGTTTTGCAGAACGTTCTGATTGATATTCAACTTCATACTGAGTGATGTGTATAAATGAGTGTTACGAAAAAGTGCCGAAAATTACAAAAAAAAAGCTGAACATCGGCCATCTGTCCGAACTTTCATTAATTTTGCATTCTATTATCCGATCATTTTTTCTACTCAACAATATAAATAATCAGATGTTTGCAATCAATTTCCTCCCTTTAGTCCCGATGCGGGCTGCCGACAGCGAACGCAGCGAAATGATTTCGCAGTTGCTTTATGGCGAAACGGTTACTATCCTGGAATCGACCGACCGTTGGTTGTTTGTCGAAAACACTGCCGATCAGTACAGAGGCTGGGTAGATAAAAAAATGCTCAAATTGCTCGATGATCAGGAGTATGCATCGATATTGACGCACGGAGTTCAAACACTTTACTACCCTTTGCTTGAGTGTGAAAATAACAACACTTTTGAAAAAATGTACTTGCCCGGTGGAAGCCGCTTGTATTCTTCTTCGAATAAAGTGAAAAGCCATAATAATGTGGATATGATTTTTGATCCTGCCCTGCAAATATTTCCTGATAAAATCAACGGTGCCACCATACTTAAAATTGCAAATATGTATTTGAATGCCCCGTATCTTTGGGGTGGAAAGAGTTTGTTGGGTATCGATTGTTCGGGACTTGTTCAGGTTGTATTTTCCATTTGCGGTCTCCAATTGCCCCGCGATGCCTCGCAGCAGGTAGAAAAAGGTGATTTGGTTAACTTCCTTGGCGAAGCGCAGCAAGGCGATTTGGCATTTTTCGATAATGAAGCCGGAAGTATTATCCATGTGGGCATTTTGCTCGATGCCACGCGAATAATTCATGCTTCGGGCTGGGTGAAAATCGAAAGTATCGATAGCAACGGAATAATTTCATCACAAACCGGAGAATACACTCACAAATTAAGAGTTATCAAACGTCTGATAAACAATCACTAATTCTTCGAGGATGTGTTTTGATAAAAAAAACGAACTTCTGATGTAAGATGTTCGTTTTTTTTTCGTCAATAAAGTAAAGGATCGAATTAATAAAAAAAGAGAAACGGCCAACAGATATTTCTTTGCAAATGGATGCACCACAATTCAACAAACAAATCATATCGTTAAGGGATCAACTTTTCCGCCTTGCAAAATCAATTTTGCAAAATAACGATGCTGCGCAGGATGCTGTTCAGGATTTGAATCTGAAATTGTGGGAAAAACGAAGTCAGCTCGACGAAGTTGAGAATCTTCCGGGATTTGCCATGCGTTCGATGCGTAACTTGTGCCTCGATGCAATTCGCCAAAACAAAGAAGAAGCCGAAATCTCTACGGAAATAATGTACGAAGGACTTAATCCTCATCAAGCAGTTGAAAGTGTCGATATGGCTACCCGGATCATTATTCTGATCGACAGATTGCCCGAGTTACAACGTACTGTCATAAAAATGCGCGATGTGGAAGGACTGGAAATAAGCGAAATAGCATATATCACAAATATGAATGCAAATGCAGTCACCGTTAATTTATCGCGTGCCCGACAAAAAATAAGAGAACTAATTTTGAACGAACATAAACGAGTGGAGGAAAAAGTATGGAGAACATGAACGAACTTTTAGAACGATATTTCAATGGACAAACTTCTTTGCAGGAAGAAAATCGGCTAAAAATCTACTTTAAAAGCAGCAACGTTGATCCGGCGCATGAAATGTACCGACCATTATTCGATGTATTTGAAAGTGAAAGCGAAATATCGTATCACTCAGACCATCCGGCCGATTTGAAAATAAAATCCCGCAAACTATCAACTTTTTGGTTGAAATCAATTTCACTAACTGGAATTGCAGCCTCTTTGGTGTTGGCTGTATGGCTTTTTGGAAACAATTCGGCAACTACCGACTATGCAATAGTGAACGGAAAAAGAATAAACGATGCCGAATATGCTCAACAATTGGCTGTTAGTAAAATAAATAAAGTGAACAAAATGTTAAGCAAGAATATGCAACCCTTGCACAGCATTCGTTTGGTGAAAAAAAATCTCGAACCTATGGATAAATTATCAGACATCAGATCCGATTTCGACGAAATGAGAAACAAACTTAATTTTAAACAATAAATAGTTTTTACAATGAAAAAAATAATTATGGTCACAGTGGCAACTATTCTTATGTTGTTGACCAGTGCAAATGCACAATCACTTCAACGCTTTTTCGAAAAATATGATGACGATAGTCGGTTCGAAAGTGTTTCTGTAGGTAAATTCTTATTTAGTCTGGCGCTGATTTCAAATGATATGGATGCCAATGAACGCGAACTGCTCTCGAACTTAAAGAAAATACGGATTCTGACTACAAATGATGTTCAGAATCGCGATTTTACAAATAACGTAATGAAAGATCTTGATAAAGTTGTAAATTCAGGAAATTATGAAAGTCTTGTCGAAGTGCGCGATAAAGGCGAAAGAGTCAATATCTATACCAAAATGTCAGGCGATAATTATACCGATTTACTTATAGCGGTGAAAGATGCCGGCGAAATAAGCCTTATCTGGTTAAACGGAAAGCTCCCCAAAAAATTTGTTGATCAAATTCAGCAGGATGCCAACAATGACGAACTTGCCAATTTACCTTTTAATATTAAATAATATACACATTACATACATGAAGAAAATGATTACAATTGTTGTTACGCTGTTATTACTATCAGCAGCAACTCAGGCCCAAACACTCCAAAAGTTTTACGATAAATATGGCGACGATGAGCGTTTTCAATACGTATCGGTAAACAAAGGTATGATGAATATGGCTTCGGTTTTTGGCGGAATGGCCAAAGACGAAAAGAATATGGTTGGAAAAATGCAGGGACTTAAAATTCTGACACTCGACGAAAATGCCGACTCTCCCTTTGCTAAAGCCATTGTGAAGGAACTTTATCAGATCATCGAGGGATCAAATTTCGAAACTGCCGTCGAGGTGCGCGATAAAGGAGAGCGCGTAAATATCTTCTATCGTGTGGTGGGTGCCGACAATGCCGACATGCTTGTGGTTACCAAAGATAAAAGCCAGTTTAGTTGCATTTGGATCAAGGCAAAGATGACAAAGGACGAAATATCAAAGGTGTTCTAAAGCATTCTATCAGTTATAAGTCTTAGTTTCAAAAGTAAAAAAGAAACCAATCAGCACGATTGGTTTCTTTTTTTATTTAAATATCCCAAAAAGAACTCCTACGCAGCCAATAAGCATAATCAATATGCCTGTTATTCGGTTCAGGATTTTTAATCCTCTCATATTTAGCTTACTCCTGAATTTACTTACAAAGAACGTAAGCGTACCCCACCACAAAAATGCACCCGCTAGTATTGAGACGATACCGGTTATTGATAAAAATAATGTCGTTTCATTGTTCATAAAATCAAAACGGGCAAAAAGAGCCATCAGCACAAAAAGCACGAGCGGGTTCGAAAACGTAAGTCCGAACGACGAAATATAATCGCCGAAAACACTGTGTTTTACTGGCTCATTCGGTTTGGGTTGAGTCGATGGGTTACTATTATATATAAAAGCGCCAAATACAATTAAAATTATACTGCCACCTAGTTCTATAATAAATCTTTGCTGTTCAATCAGATCAACTACAAAACTCACAAAGAATAAAGTAATCATAGTGTAAATCAAATCCGATGTAGTAGCGCCCAGTCCGGTAGCTATTCCATATTTTCTCCCTCTGTTGAGTGTGCGTTGTATACACAACATACCAATCGGACCCAGTGGAATGGAAATAAATAATCCAATAATAATACCTTTAATAATAATTTCTATCATGTTTTTCTCTATGGCCTGCAAAGATAAAATAATTAAAGTAATGCTAATCAAGCTGTCTGTAAAAAACTGTCAATTTATAGTATTTTATAATTCAAATCAAAGTACACAGCTTATTCCCTGGTCGTAACCAATTTTATGTCGAAGTATTAATAGTATCCTTTCTAGATCAATCATAAATAGTCTTGGATGTTGTTCAATCACACTATGTATTTCTCGACAAAAGAGTAGTAGATTTCTGATTGTAGCCTTCGCATAGGATAATTATTTAGATTTTACGACAATATACATGATTAAATAAAATACACATAATGTTCTAAGTTTAATAAAATGAGTTCTGGAGTAACTTCATGTGTTTTGTTTGAATGAAACGGATTGTTTTTATTGCCTGATTTGTTCGAAAAATTTTTCATATCCAAAAGTACTTTTATTCAGCATATTAAAAAAATGTTACAAATTATTTTGAATTTATTTGTTCAAACTCTTTGGTAAGAATAAAAAAGTGACTACTTTTGCAGCCGCTTTGAGAGAGGAGCACGGTTTAGAAGAGTTGAAAAGGGGTGAAGAAATAAAAGAAATTATTTTTCCAAAAATGTTTGTCAGTTTAAAAATAAGCATTACCTT
>CAYMHE010000060.1:0-18293 GCA_964390175.1 uncultured Paludibacter sp. | reverse complement strand
CTTTCGGTGCCGACTATGTGATAACGCGGGATAAAATGCCGAGTTTGAAATAGAAAGCTCCCGAAGTCCCCCCTCTTACTCCCTCTCCCGAAGGAGAGGGAGTAAGAGGGGGGACTTAATACAGTTCAATCTATTGAAAATAATAAAATGAAAGAAAAAGCTATTGATACGGACATATTTCCCCACCCCTTATTTCGATATTTCAATCGGAAGTGGATGGTGATTATATTGCTCTGTGTCTTTTTGGCTTTTCAGCTTCAAGCGCAGGTATCTTTCAACCGTGGGGTTAATCTTACGGGTTGGTTTCAGACATCGAGTGCTCAGCAGGTTCAGTTTACAAAATATACAAAAAAGGACTTTCAGAATATCAAAAGCCTTGGTTGCGATGTGGTTCGTTTGCCCATCAACCTGTTTTATATGACCAATGGCAGTCCCGATTATACAATCGACCCATTACTGTATGAATTTTTAGATCAGGCAGTGAACTGGGCCGAGGAATTGCAAATGTATTTGATATTGGACAATCATACAAATGATGACCTGGCGAGTAAAAACGCTAATCTTGAAGCCGTACTTACAAAAGTGTGGGTTCAAATGGCAGGGCATTATAAAAATCGTTCCAACTATGTTCTTTACGAAATACTCAACGAGCCGAATGGAACACTTACTACGGCTGCCTGGAGTAAAATTCAACAAGCTGCCATTACCGCCATTCGAACCGTGGATACAAAACATACAATTGTAGTAGGCGGTGCAAGTTATAATAGCTATACCGAGTTGGCTGCATTGCCGCTTTATACCGACAACAATCTGATTTATACCTTCCATTTCTACGATCCGTTTATGTTTACGCATCAGGGCGCCACATGGGCTTCGCCATCGATGGCTTCGTTGGCCAATGTACCCTTTCCGTACAATGCATCCACAATGCCGTCTACCCCATCTGATCTTGTCGGAAGCTGGGTGGGCAATGCTTTGACCAATTATAAAAATGACGGTACATTGGCAAAAGTGAAATCGCTGATTGATATGGCGGCGGCATTTAAAACAAGCAGAAACGTAAAAGTGTACTGTGGCGAATTTGGAGTTTATATCCCCAACAGCCCCAATGCCGACCGGAACTACTGGTACGAGGAAGTGCGAAAATACCTTGAAGCAAAAGGCATCCCATGGACAACCTGGGATTATCAGGGTGGGTTTGGACTGTTTACAAAAGGTTCGGCCGAGTTGTTCGATTATAACCTGAACATTCCTTTAGTTACAGCGCTCGGTTTAACAGCGCCAACTCAACAAACTTATACCCTTAAAGCCGATTCGGTGGGTTTCCCTATTTATACTGATTATATTGCCGAAAAAATGCTCGAATCGAGCAATGCAAGTGGTGGTACAATCAGCTTTTATTCCACCGATAAACCGAACAACGGTAAATATTGTCTGGCCTGGAGTGGTTCTGGACAGTATGGCACTGTAGGTTTTAATTTTTCGCCCGATAAGGATTTGTCAAAACTCAAAAACCAGAATTACGCGCTGAGTTTTATGGTGCGGGGAAATGCTTCGGGCGCAAAATTCGATCTGCGTTTTACCGATACTAAAACCTCTGCATCCGATCATCCCTGGCGAATGAATTTTACAATGGACGAAACCACAGCAAAGTGGGATGGGAAATGGCACAAGGTATATCTTCCGCTCTCGCGCTTTACCGAAGGCGGTTCGTGGGACAACGCATGGTTTAATCCCGCAGGCTTGTTCGACTGGAGAGCCGTTGATCGCTTCGAAATTGTAGCAGAGCAAGCATCGCTCGCAGGAAAAAACTTTTGGTTCGATAATCTCCAGTTGTGCAATCAGGACACAGCGCAGGTGTACGAAACATCTACCTTCACCGATATTGAACAGATTCATGCCGATTACCTGAAATTCAATATTTTCCCTAATCCGGTTTACAATCAGGCAACAATAAGTTACTCAATAACAGACAACGAAGCTGTGCATATAAGCCTATTGAGTTTATCGGGACAAATGCTGGAAACGCTTGTTGATGCCCAACAAACTGCCGGCGATTACAGCATTCGCTGGACAAGAGATACAAGAATACAACAAGGGATCTATATTTGCCGGGTAGCCGTATCCAATAAGGTTTCGCAGTTTAAAATAATCGTAATGTAAAAATATAATTATAAAATCATTTACAACCATGAAATATCCAATAAATCAGGCTATAACTAAAGAGAATGAGAAAACAGTTCTAATTTCTAAGTCCCCCCTTCGGGGGGATTTAGGGGGGCTGAGTCTGTCAATGAAAACCTTCCTACTACCAATTTTTTTATGTGTTGCTCTCAATGCATCAGCACAATGGGCTTTTCGTTTGCCGGCCATCATAAGTGATCATGCCGTTTTCCAGCAATCCACGGATGTGAAATTATGGGGATGGGCGCAAAGCGGAAGTACTGTGAAAATAAGCTGTAGCTGGAATCCTACCGATACAGTAAAAGCTGAACCCCGTAAAGATTGGACCTGGGATGCTATTGTAAAAACACCGAAAGCGGGTGGGCCGTATAGTATCACATTTATAAGCAGTACTCAGAAAGTTGTCGTTAAGGATATTCTGATCGGCGAAGTATGGCTTTGTTCCGGACAGTCGAACATGGAATATGCCTTCAACTGGCAAGCGGGTGTCCTCGATGCGCCTGATGAGGTAGCCAATTCGGCAAACAACGAGCTGAGGTTTTTCCAATTGGCACACACTTACAGCATTTTCCCCAAAGAAAATTCGGATGGAGAATGGAAAGTAAGTTCGCCCGAAACAACTCCTTCGATGAGTGTGGCCGGTTATTTCTTCGGAAAAAAAATAAACCAAACAATGAAAGTTCCCGTGGGGCTGATCGCTTCGTACTGGGGTGGTACCTGTGTGCAGGCCTGGATACCCAACGAAGTGTTTAAGCAAAATGCCGAGCTAAAAAAGCTGGCCGATAACACCAATCCTGTGAATTGGGCGCCGGTAGAGCCGTCGGCTATTTATAACTCTATGTTGTATCCGCTTGTGAATTACAAAATTGCAGGAGCTATCTGGTATCAGGGCGAAGCCAATACAGGCGAACCCGAAGCTTACGGAGAATTATTTGCCGGTATGATAAACGGTTGGCGCAAGGCTTTTAATACTGATTTTCCTTTCTATTTTGTGCAAATTGCTCCATGGAACGGCTACTGGAAAAACAGTGCTGCCTATTTGCGCGAACAACAGGAGTCGGTGCTTTCGTTGCCTAAAACCGGAATGATTTCGGTTGGCGATTTGGTGGACGACATCAGCGATATCCATCCCCGGATAAAAAAAGAAGTAGGTAACAGGCTTGTAAATCTGGCATTGAAAGAACATTACGGAGTAGAAGGTTTACAACCTTATTCCCCTAAATATCAAAGTTCAACGATCAAAAAAAACAAAGTAAATATTAAAATTCAATCGATCGGCAAACTAAGTTCGAAAGCAAAAACTCCGGCTAACTTTCAGGTGGCAGGCGATGATATGCAATTTTATCCGGCGGTAGCTAGAATCGAAAAAGATGGTTCGATTACAGTTTCGAGCAAAGAAGTGAAAACGCCTGTGGCTGTTCGTTACTGCTTTACAAGCGATGCTATGCCTGATATCTTCGATGTAAATGGTTTGCCGCTGATTCCTTTCAGAACCGACAAATGGTAAAAATATGAGAACAATATCAAATAACAAAATCATTCTGATGGCTCTTTTTCTGATGCTTGCATTTGCTGCATCAGGAGCTCAAGCTGTCGACACAAAAGCTACAGCGGAGACAAAAGCGCTGTTTGCGAACTTAAAAAAGCTGCAGGAAAATAAAATCCTCGTTGGACATCACGATGCCACTATGTATGGGCACAACTGGTCGGGCGATGAGCAACGTTCGGACATCAAAGATGTAACCGGATCGCACCCTGCGCTTATCGGTTTTGATTTTGCTTTGATCACCAATAAGCCTTCGGACATGACCAACAACCGAACGGAATTACTGCAAAAACGGATGATTGAAACCTATAACCGCGGTGGAGTTGTGACCATGTGCTGGCATTCCGATAATCCGTTGAATGGCGAATCGGCATGGGTAGATACGACGAAAGCAGTTGTAAATACGGTGAAGGAATTGCTTCCGGGTGGAAAAGTGCACGAAAAGTACCTTTATAAGTTACAACAAATTGCCGATATGGCAAAAGCGTGTATTGGTGCCGATGG
Organism: uncultured Paludibacter sp.; assembly: GCA_964390175.1. GTDB lineage: Bacteria > Bacteroidota > Bacteroidia > Bacteroidales > Paludibacteraceae > Paludibacter. The sequence continues at coordinate 14,059 of CAYMHE010000060.1, read as the reverse complement.
TAAACTGGTTCCGATTATTTTCAGGCCTTTTCACGAAATGGAAGGCGGTTGGTTTTGGTGGGGAAGGCCACACCGAACTCCCGAAGAGTTCATAGCGCTGTGGCGATTTACAGTTGAATATCTCAGGGATAATTTAGAGGTTCATAATTTCCTTTATGCTTTTTCTCCCGATTGCAAGTTTTTTACGCGCGAAGAGTATTTGATTGATTACCCGGGCGATAACTATGTTGATGTAGTGGGAATGGATAATTACTGGGATTTTAGACCCGATGGCGCTAATGATCAGGTTTTGGCAGGAAAAAAAATAAAAATTGTCTCGGATTTGGCACAGGAGAAAGGGAAAATTGCAGCAATGACCGAAACGGGTTTGGAATCAATACCCGATAGTAGCTGGTTTACAAAAAAATTGATGCCGGTGTTGCAATACGAAGGCTCGAAAATAGCTTACGTTATGCTGTGGCGGAACGACAACCGCATGAAACATCATTTTTATGCACCTTATCCGGATCATGCCTCCGTGCCCGATTTTTTGAAATTTTATAATGAAGCGTATACGCTTTTTGAAAACGATTTAAAAGGTATTTATAAATAAAGTCATTCTTTTTTTTTGCCGTATTTTTTTGAAAAGAAATGATTTGAAAATAAGAAAAACAATAAAGCTATAGATATTAAAATGAGAAGAGTAAAATACATGTTGACCCTCGGTTTATCCACGATAGTACTTTCGCTAAGCGCTCAGCACGATGCAAAAGTAGAAGCGCTTTTGAAACAAATGACCCTCGAAGAAAAAGTGGGACAAATGGCGCAGGTAACTGTTGACATTTTGATGGACAATAAAACCTGGAAGCTGAACGAAGAAATGCTTCAGCAGGGAATTGTAAATTATAAAATCGGGTCGGTGCTGAATACATGGAACAATGTGGCGCACAGCAAAGAGGAGTGGAGCGCGTTGGTAAAAACACTACAGACATATACGCAGAAAACAAAACTAAAAATTCCGTTGGTGTATGGCGTGGATGCCATTCATGGGGTGACTTATACCGATAAATCGACATTGTTTCCGCAACAAATTGCGCAAGCAGCTACATTTAACCGTTCGCTTGTTCATCGCGCAGCCGAAATTACCGCTTACGAATCGCGTGCAGGTTCATTGCCCTGGAATTTCTCGCCGGTGCTTGATCTTGGTCTCGATGCCCGATGGCCACGTTTATGGGAAACTTTCGGCGAAGATCCTTACCTGGCTTCTGAACTTGCCACCCAAATTACCCGTGGCTATCAGGGAACAGATGCTGATAATATCGACAAATTCCATGTGGTGGCTTGTGCCAAACATTTTCTGGGCTATTCTGCCCCCGTTTCGGGAAAAGACCGTACGCCCGCTATTATTTCTGAAAATACGCTCCGCGAATACCATTTACCGGCGTTTCAGGCTGCTGTTGAAGCAGGTGTAGGCTCGGTGATGGTGAATTCGGGTTTGGTGAATGGAATTCCTGTACACGCCAGTCATTTTCTGATGACCGATCTGTTGAAAAAAGAATTGGGTTTCAGAGGTGTGATTGTTACCGACTGGATGGACATAGAAAAACTCTGCACCCGCGACCATTTTGCTACTTCCTCCAAAGACGCCGTTCGTTTAGCGGTGAATGCAGGTGTCGATATGGCCATGATTCCGTATAATTTCAGGTTTTGCGACGATCTGATTGCGCTTGTAGGTGAAGGTGCTGTGTCGATGGAACGTATTGACGATGCTGTTCGACGGATTTTGAAAATGAAATTCGAACTCAATCTTTTCGATAATCCTTTCGATAAATCAGAAGATTATCCGCTTTTCGGTTCGGCAGAATTCGAAAAATCGGCATATAATACCGCTACAGAAGCGATTACTTTGTTGAAAAACACCAACAATATTCTTCCTCTTTCGAAAAACAAAAAAGTGCTGGTGTGCGGCCCGAATGCCAATTCGATGCGAACACTCAATGGAGGTTGGTCTTATTCGTGGTTGGGCGATAAAGCCGAGCAATTTACCGAAAAATACAATACGATTTTCGAAGCGATCCGCAATGAAGTGGGAGAAAAAAATGTAAGCTACGCTCCCGGAGTTAGCTATGTGGAAGGCGGAAAGTACTGGGAAGAAAAAGAAGTGAACATCAATGAAGTTGTAAAAAAGGCAAAAAAAGCAGATTATATAGTGCTTTGTCTGGGCGAAAACACTTATACCGAGAAACCCGGTGATACACACGATCTGACTTTGTCCGATCTGCAAATGAAGCTGGCCAACGAACTGGCTTCGACAGGAAAACCAATTATTTTGGTGTTGAACGAAGGTCGTCCACGTATTTACAGTAAAATAGACGAAAAGGTAGCTGCCACTGTTTTGGCTTATCTGCCCGGAAATTTTGGAGGCGACGCGTTAGCCGATATCTTATTCGGCGATGTGAATCCAAGCGGAAAATTGCCTTACACTTATCCCCGAATGGTGCATTCGCTGATCAATTACTGGCACAAATATTCCGAGGAACAAGTGAAAGATGAGGGCATGTACAATTACGAATCGGATTATTCGCCCATGTACGAATTTGGTCATGGACTGAGCTATACTGCATTTAAATACAGCGATCTCAAACTTTCGAAAAAAGAAATTACAGCCGACGAAAACCTTACAGTTTCGGTAACAGTGACAAACACCGGTGTTCGCGAAGGAAAAGAAGCTGTTTTGCTTTACCTGTCCGATTTGTATGCGTCGTTGGCACCGGACATGAGACGCCTGAAAGGATTCGACAAAATCAGCCTGCAATCCGGCGAATCGAAAACAGTCAGTTTTACGTTGACAAAAAAAGAATTGTCGTTTGTGAATATTGACAATAATACAATTGCCGAACCGGGTGAATTTGAAGTGAAAATTGGCGATCAGAAAGAAAGATTTAATTTGAAGTGACAGGACATTTTGAAAATGTAAATTCTTGACGATCATTTGCTTTTTAAATAAAGGAAAAAAATGAAGATAAAAAACATAAAAAGCGTAGTACAACTTCAGGCTATAGTGGGTATTTTGCTGTTCTCGGTAGCTTGTTCTCCAAAAATAACAACAGCACAGAAGGAAGCCTCCACACAAAACTTTGCTCAGATGAAAGACAATCAGTTTGTAGTGAACGATCAACCGTATTATTTCATTGGAACCAATTTTTGGTATGGCGCTATACTTGGCTCAACAGGGCAAGGTGGCGATCGAGACAGACTGATACGCGAACTTGATTTTATGAATGCCAATGGCATCACCAACCTGCGTGTATTGATTGGCGCCGACGGCGAAAACGGAGTTCCATCCAAAGTGGAGCCCACTTTGCAGCTGAAACCGGGTGTGTACAACGATAGCATTTTCGATGGACTTGATTTTTTTATGGCCGAAATGGGTAAACGCAACATGAAAGCGGTGCTTTATTTCACCAATTCGTGGGAATGGTCGGGCGGCTACAGTCAGTACCTCAACTGGGTCGGAAAGGGCAAAAATCCGGTTCCTTCGGTGGATGGTTGGCCGGCTTACATGGAATATGTAAAACAATACGCCACTTGTTCCGAATGTAAAGAGTTGCTGAAAAATCACATCAAAAACGTAATGACCCGTACCAACAGATATACAGGGAAGCTTTATGTTGAGGATCCTGCTATTTTTTCATGGCAAATCGGTAACGAGCCACGGGCATTTTCCGACGAAAACAAAGCACCTTTCGCAGCCTGGTTGAAAGATATTTCTGCTTACATTAAGTCGTTGGATAAAAATCACATGGTCAGCATTGGCTCCGAAGGTCAATGGGGTTGTGAGATGGATATGGATTTGTTTGAGCAAATCCATGCCGATACCAACATCGATTACCTCACCATGCATATCTGGCCCAAAAACTGGAGTTGGTTGGATGTGAAAAATATGCCCGGAACACTACAAAACAGCATCGATAAAACAGCTGAATACATGAACAATCATATTGCTGTGGCCCGAAAACTTAAAAAGCCAATTGTTTTAGAAGAATTTGGTTTCCCACGTGACCATCATGAATATAATTTAAAGGATTCAACTGCTTTGCGCGATAAGTATTATACTGCTGTTTTTGAAAAAATTCTGAAGGCTTCGCAGGAAAAAGATGTGTTGGCCGGCTGTAATTTTTGGGCATGGGGAGGTTCTGGTCGCCCGCAACATGAATTCTGGCAAAAAGGAGACGATTATGTGGGCGATCCGGCTCAGGAAGAACAAGGCTTGAATGCAGTTTTCGACACTGATGCTACGGTGGCGCTTGTGAAGAAATATGCTTCCAAAATGCAAAATAAACCTATGATTGCCGACATGAATGCTACCGAAAAAACGCGTGCTTTGTTCCTGAATATGAAAAACAATATTGGAAAAGGCATTATGTTGGGTCATCAGGACGATCCGGCCTACGGACACGATTGGTATGGCGAAAAAGGTCGTTCGGACGTAAAGGAAACTGTCGGCGATTATCCTGCCGTTACTGGTTGGGAAATTGGTCATATCGAAATTGGTGCCGAGTACAACCTGGATTCAATTTATTTCACCGACATGAAACGCCTGATCCGCGAAGTGTACGAACGTGGCGGCATCAACACCATCAGTTGGCATGGCGATAATATTGCTACAGGAAAAACAGCCTGGGATTGTGCGCAGGATACTGTTGTGCGCAGTATTTTGCCCGGAGGAATTCATCACAAAGGATTTATTGCCTACCTCGACAAAGTGGCTGACTTTTTTCTCGATTTGAAAGACCAAAACGGAGAACTCATTCCGGTTATTTTCCGCATGTATCACGAACATACAGGCGGTTGGTTCTGGTGGGGCAACAAGCAATGCACACCCGAAGAATACAATGAGTTGTATCGTATGACTGTCAGCTATTTGCGTGATAAAAGGCAAGTGCACAATATCCTGTATGCATTTTCGCCTGCAGGTATCACCACCGAAGCTGAATTTCTGAGCCGCTATCCCGGCGACGAATGGGTGGACATTGTTGGTTTCGATAATTATTGCGGTTCTGACAAATCGTCCATCGAAAGATATAAAAAAGAAGTTACAGCAGGTTTAAAAGTGGTGACCGATTATGCTAAGTTAAAAAATAAGATTCCGATTTTAGCAGAAACAGGTATGGAGTCTATCCTGGTAGCCGATTATTTTACAAATATTCTTTTACCAACGATCGAGCCTTTCAACATTAGTTATGTGTTGCTTTGGAGAAATGCATTTGATAAACCCAAGCATTTTTACGCACCTTATCCCGGACACTCATCGGCAGATGATTTTAGAAAATTCACCGATAGTCCGAAAATTTTGTTGAACAAAGAAATTCCCCCAATGTATATTCCAATAAAATAAATACATATCAATATAAAAATGAATGAATTCAAAAATGCTTTGAACAATCTCAAAGCAAACCACGAGGAGTTATTGAGTAGAAAGAATGAAAAAATGTTGAATGGAAATGGCATTTACGATCGTTATGTAAATCCCATTATAACAGCTGAGCATGCTCCCGTGCACTGGCGTTACGATTTCAATCCTGAAACAAATCCTTATCTGATGGAGCGTATCGGCGTAAATGCTACGCTTAATTCGGGGGCGATCAAATGGAATGGTAAGTATTTGCTGGTGGTACGCGTCGAAGGCAACGATCGTAAATCGTTTTTTGCCATAGCCGAAAGCGAAAATGGTGTGGATAATTTCCGTTTTTGGGACGAACCTGTCACTTTACCCGAAACTGAAGATCCGGATACCAATGTGTACGATATGCGCCTGACAGCGCACGAAGATGGTTGGATTTACGGTGTTTTCTGTAGCGAACGCAAAGACCCGAATGCTCCGTCCGGCGATTTATCATCGGCAGTGGCTGCGGCAGGTATTGTGCGCACCAAAGATTTATTAAGCTGGGAGCGACTGCCCGATTTGAAAACAAAAAGTCAGCAACGCAATGTGGTGCTTCATCCTGAATTTGTGGAAGGTAAATATGCATTGTACACACGTCCTCAGGATGGATTTATCGATACCGGTAGCGGTGGCGGCATTGGCTGGGGATTGGTGGATGACATTACGAATGCCGAAGTGAAAGATGAGAAAATCATTAATCATCGCTATTATCATACGATCAAAGAATTGAAGAATGGCGAAGGTCCACATCCTATCAAAACAGAAAAAGGTTGGCTGCATTTGGCTCATGGTGTGCGCAATTGTGCTGCCGGGCTGCGTTATGTGCTGTATCTCTATCTTACCGACTTGAAAAACCCTGAAAAACTAATTGCCGAGCCTGCCGGATTTTTTATGGCTCCGCAGAATGAAGAGCGCATTGGCGATGTATCCAACGTGCTGTTCAGCAACGGTTGGATTGCCGACGAGGATGGAAAAGTATTTATCTATTATGCTTCATCGGATACGCGCATGCACGTAGCTACTTCTACAATTGATAAATTACTCGATTATGTACTGAATACGCCGGCTGATGGTTATCGTTCGGCAAAATCAGTTGAGGCCATTAAATCTTTGATTGCAAACAATAAAAAAATCGGATATTAAGGCTTGCTTTTATGTTTGGGTATATAAAGATAATCAGCTTTTCATTAATATTGTGCTTCCTGCTCCCGGCTTATGCTGAGGGCAGAGAAGTCCTCTCTTTAGGTGGTAAATGGCAGCTTTTTCTGGATACTGAAAACATTTATGCTACTGATGTAAATAAAATCCGGTTTAACGATACAATTCAACTTCCGGCGTCGCTGGATGAAAGACAGAAAGGCAATAAAGCTACTGAAACGTATCTGACAAGTCATATGCAACGCAGATATTCGTTTTATGGCAAAGCCTGGTACCGCAAAGAGCTTGTTATTCCGCAAAACTGGAAAAACTGTGAAATTGAATTTTTCATCGAACGCACCCGCCCGACACATGTGTGGATTGATGGTCGGTTGGTGGGTAGCAATAGGCTGATTACCTCTCCACAAGTTTATGCTGTCACTCAGTTTCTGACGCCGGGGCAACACAGTATTTGCGTTTTGGTGGACAATGGCCCCGATTGTGGACTTCCGCGCGAAATAAGTTCGTCGCACATGTGGAGCGACGATACGCAAACCAACTGGAACGGTTTGTTGGGGAAAATACAATTGCAAACCAAGCCGGCACTTTCTATCGACAAAATTAAAACCAAGCCTGATGTGGTTCAAAAAGCGGTTCATCTCGATGTGTTGATTTCCAATACAAGCGAAAGTGATCAAGGTGTGGAATTGCTGATTTCTGCACTTCTGGCGGATAAAAACTCACAAAAGCAATTGAAGGACCTTCGACAGAATTTTCTGCTGAAAAAAGGGGAGAACCAGTTGCAACTTACTTATTTATTGGGAAAAAATGCAAAATTATGGAGTGAATACTCGCCGGCGCTTTATCAGTTACAGATAGATATTTTTCAAAACGGGAAAAAAATCGATGCGCAGCAAAGTGTTTTTGGCTTGCGCGAATTCAAAACAACAGGCAAGTCTTTTGTCATTAACGGGAATAAAACCTTTCTCCGCGGTCGCCATGATGCTTGTGTTTTCCCACTTACCGGATATGCTCCAATGGAGCTGAATGAGTGGTTGAAATACTATAAAACAATAAAAGAATATGGTTTCAACCATGTTCGGTTTCATTCCTGGTGTCCGCCCGAAGCAGCTTTTGAGGCCGCCGATCTCATGGGTATTTATCTTCATCCCGAACTTCCTTATTGGGGGCTCATCGAAAATCAACCCAGCCATCCTGTGACACAGTTTCTTGCTGCGGAAGGGAAGGCGTTGCTTGATGCTTATGCCAATCATCCTTCGTTTGTGATGTTTTCCACAGGCAACGAGCTTTGGGGAGATGTTTCAGGTTTACAGTATCTTACGCATCTTTTCAGAGCTTATGATGATCGACCGCTTTATGCTTTGGGTTCTAACTATCACCTGGGATGGAAAGGAGAGCAGGCAGGCGAGGATTATATGGTGACCTGTCGCGTGGGTGGTGAGAATGATGCTCTTTTTGAACCGCATGTGCGTAGTTCGTTTTCGTTTACCGATGCCATTGATGGTGGAATTTTGAATGCTACTTACCCGAATACCTCAATGGATTTTGCGAAAGGAGCCAACAGAACTACTAAGCCGGTTATCTCGCACGAAACAGGTCAGTTTCAGATGTTTCCTTCCGTTGATGAACTCAAAGCTTACACAGGAGTATTGCGTCCTCGTAACTTAGAACTGTTCATCGAAAGAGTCGAAAATAAACTAGGAAAGGAAAATTATAAAAAATACTTTGATGCTACGGCTGCTTTAAGCTTGCTGTGCTATAAAGCTGATTTGGAAATGATGCGCAGAACTTCTGCGTTGGCCGGTTTTCAGATGCTCGATTTGCAGGATTTTCCGGGTCAGGGAACAGCCGTTGTGGGCATTCTGAATGCGTTGATGCAAAGCAAAGGAATTATTAGTGCGGAAGAATTTCGGTCGTGGAACGACGATGTGGTACCGCTCTGGATTGCCGATAGTTATACTTATTTTGCCGGTAGCGAGCTGAAAAGTAGTATTAAAATTTCAAACAATTCTGCTACTAATATTAAAAACGCTACCTTAAACTGGAGCTTGAATTCGGAGAAAGGAGCAGTGCTCAGTAGTGGTTCATTTCGTTTAAATGTGCCTGCTGGCACTTTGGGTGAGGCTGAGGTTCTCAATATTGTTTTACCGTCCGTCGATAAAGCGCTTGCCTGCAAACTGAATATCTCCATTGCAGGTACTCGTTACCGGAATTCCTATCCGCTTTGGATTTATCCGGATACAAAAATTTTAGAGGTTCTGAATAACGATGTGAAATTATTCAGCCAATACAGCGAAGAGCTTGAAAATTATCTTTTAGCTGGCGGTAAAGCCATTCTTATGCCCGACAAAAACGCTTATCCCCAACAAACGATAGGTGGGCTTTTCACTTCCGATTATTGGAATTACTCAATGTTTAAGTCTATTTCAGAAAACGCTAAAAAGCCCGTTTCTCCGGGGACGATGGGTTTGCTGATTGATGCCAAACATCCTTTGTTCGACGAGTTCCCAACTGAAACGCACAGTAACTGGCAATGGTGGGCAGCAGTTAAGAATTCAAACCCATTGATATTGGATGCTTTGTCGGCTAAAATTCACCCGATAGTGGAAACCATTGATAATGTGGAACGGGTACACCAACTTGGATGTATGTTCGAATGTAAAGTAGGACAGGGAAGTCTTTTTGTGTGTATGTCCGACCTTAAAAATCAGCTGCATTATAAAGAGAACAAGCAATTGTACAATGCGTTGATCCATTATGTGAACTCAGCACATTTTCAACCCGTCGAAAATCTGAAGCCAGAGGAATTGAAAAAGCTATTCTACGATCATTCCATTGAGAACAACATCAAAGGAATACGCAATATATCATACGATTAAATACAAACAAATTATAACTGGATATTCATGAAAACATTGAAATTTTATTTTACAGTTGCATTTTTTCTATGCTCAATAGGCCTCTCAGCCCAAAAATTCGAAGGACTTGCCAAAACACCGCCCATGGGCTGGAATAGTTGGAACAAATTTGCTTGTAATGTAAGCGAAGATTTGATAAAGGAAACAGCCGATGCTATGGTAGCTTCGGGCATGAAGGATGCCGGATACGAATATGTGGTCATTGACGACTGCTGGCAGATTGGTCGCGATTCACTTGGCTTTATTGTAGCCGATCCCGAGCGTTTTCCTTCTGGCATCAAAGCCCTTGCCGATTATATACATTCGAAAGGTTTGAAATTCGGGATTTATTCCTGCGCCGGCGATAAAACCTGTGGCGGTCGTCCGGGAAGTCGTGGATACGAATATCAGGATGCGTTGATGTATGCCAAATGGGGCGTTGATTACCTCAAATACGACTGGTGCTTTACCGAACATCTGAATGCTCAGGGAGCTTACAGAACCATGAGCCATGCATTGAAACAGGCCGGACGTCCCATTGTGTTCAGTTTGTGCGAATGGGGTGGCAACAAACCCTGGCTCTGGGCCAAAGAAGTAGGCCATTTGTGGAGAACAACAGGCGATATTCATAATTGTTACGATTGTGTGTATAATCACGGTTCGTGGACAGCCTGGGGTGTGATGCAAATTCTCGATATGCAGGATGGATTACGCCAGTATTCAGGTCCCGGACATTGGAACGACCCGGACATGATGCAGATAGGAAACGGTATGCCTCTCAACGAACAACGGGCTCATTTTACAATGTGGGCAATGATCAATGCTCCTTTGATGGCTGGCAACGATTTGCGCAATATCCCAGCCGAAACGCTGAACGTATTGACCAACAAAGAGGTGATTGCACTTAATCAGGATTCCCTCGGTATACAGGCATTTCGCTATGCCGTAAATGACAGTGTGGAAACCTGGCTAAAACCTCTTCAGAACGACGAATGGGCAGTAGTATATCTGAATAGAAGTAAAAGTGAGAAAGCTATTTGCGTGAATTGGAAAAACTTTAAGCTTGTTGACGATTTGTCGGGTCGATTATTCGATACAACTACAAAAGACGTATTTATTGTCAGGGATTTATGGATAAAAAAAGACATTGGAGATACCCGCAAAACGCTGAATACCACTCTTGCAAGCAAAGATGTTTTATGTTTGAAAATTAGACAGAAGGCAATAAAAAATCGAAAATAAGCCCTATTTTAAAACAAACAATGCTTGATTATTAAAGACAAAACAATACTTTTGTTACAAAATTAATTTTTATCTAAATAAAAGTCACACAATGCTTACTACAATCGATTATGCCATTATAGGCGTTTACCTTGGTTTGTTAATTTTTATCGGTTTTTACCTCAAACGGCGTGCTTCAAAAAACCTCGAATCGTATTTGCTGGGTGGAAAAACCATCCCTTGGTATATGCTTGGATTATCTAATGCTTCCGGTATGTTCGATATTTCGGGAACTGTCTGGTTGGTGGCCATTACAGTTATTTATGGGTTGAAAAGTATTTATATTCCGTGGTTGTGGCCGGTTTTTAATCAGATTTTCCTGATGATTTATCTTTCGGCGTGGCTGCGGCGGTCGGGGGTTACCACGGGTGCCGAATGGATTGCTTTCCGTTTTGGAAAAGACAAGGGGGCTGTTACTTCGCACTGGATTATCGTAATTTTTGCTATTTTGGTTTGCCTGAGCATGTTGGCTTATGGTTTTATCGGTATGGGAAAATTCATTCAGGTTTTCCTGCCTTTAAAAACTATGTTCCCTGTATTAAGCTTTATTCCTGATGCTTATGTTCCTCATGTTTGGGGAATTGCATTTACTTTGTTTGCAGTTTTTTATGCCTTAATGGGTGGAATGATGAGTATAGTGTGGGCTGATGTGGCTCAGTATGCAATCATGTCACTAGCAGCCATTGCAATAGCTGTAATTGCCATGGTGCATTTAGATGTTATCGAATTTTCGAAGATATTGCCCGAAGGTTGGTATTCGCCCGGCTTTGGAACTCACCTGGATTTGAACTGGACAGGTAAATTTGCCGAGTTCAATACAAAAATTCAAAGCGATGGATATCAATTGTTTTCTTTATTTTTCGGAATGGTTTTGATGAAAGGCATTTTAAGCAGTATTGCCGGACCCGCGCCGACCTACGATATGCAGAAAATTTTATCTACAAAATCGCCACGTGAAGCTTCATTGATGAGTGGATTTGTTTCAGTCATCCTTATGCCGGTTCGTTATTTAATGATTGCCGGAATTGCTGTTATCGGAATCATTATTTATGATCAAATTCAGGGTCAGATTACTGTGAATGGTTTAGTGGATTTTGAATTGGTATTACCGGCAGTTATTGCTCATCCATGGATTCCGGCCGGATTGATGGGATTGATTTTGGCTGGTTTGCTTGCCGCTTTTATGTCCACTTTTGCCGGTACGCTCAATGCGGCACAAGCATATATTGTAAACGATATTTACATCAAATACCTGAATCCGGGTGCAAGCGCTAAACAATCGAACAACGCGAATGTAATTGTAGGACTTGTTGTGGTGGTGATCAGTATTTTATTTGGTGTATTGGCCGAAAATGTAAACAGCGTATTACAATGGGTTACAGGTGCTTTGTACGGTAGTTATATTGCTGCCAATATTTTAAAATGGCATTGGTGGCGTTTCAATAGCAAAGGTTTTGCGTGGGGTATGGTAGGCGGTTTAATTCCAGCATTGATTTTACCTTATGTGCCTGTGGTTAATACTGTTTTACCTTTGTATTATTTTCCAATCATTCTTATATTTTCGGTGATTGGTTGTATTTGGGGAACTTATTCTGCTCCAGCCACTGATACTGAAGTTCTAAAAAAATTCTATGCCAAAACGCGTCCATGGGGTTCATGGAAACCTATTCATGATTTGGTCATTGCCGAAAATCCTGAATTTAAACAAAATACAGCTTTTGGACGAGACATGCTGAATGTAGCCGTAGGCATTATTTGGCAAACAGCGCTTGTAGCTGCTCCGATTTACTTAGTCGTGAAACAATTCTGGGGACTCGCCATCGCTGCAATTATTGTTGGCATTGGCACTGTAATTTTGAAAAAGAACTGGTACGATAAGTTGGAAGATTAAGTCTTCTAACCCCGTTCGGCTGAGACTTCGGCGTGAGCTCAGTCGAACACTCATGTCGAAGCCTGAGGGGGAAATTTGGAAATAAAAAAAGTTTGATGTATAAAAGTTTTTAAGGACAAACGCTCTTTATTCCTTTTAGGGGTAGGGGCTAATAAATAACAAAGATGAAATACGGACATTTCGATGACAGCAGACGTGAATACGTTATTACGAATCCACGCACACCTTGGCCCTGGATTAATTATCTTGGCAATGAGGACTTTTTTAGTTTAGTTTCCAATACCGGTGGTGGATATTCTTTTTACAAAGATGCTAAATTCCGCCGTCTTACCCGCTATCGTTACAACAATGTACCGATGGACAGTGGTGGAAAGTATTTCTACATCAATGATGGAGAGTCGGTGTGGAGTCCGGGCTGGAAACCCTGCAAAACAGAACTGGATAGCTACGAGTGTCGTCACGGGATGAATTACACCACCATCAAAGGGGTGAAAAATGGGGTAGAAGCTGAGGCTTTGTATTTTGTGCCGTTGAAAACATGGGCCGAAGTGCAGAAACTGACTTTGCGCAATACCACCAACGAAGTAAAAACGCTGAAAATTTTCTCTTTCGTGGAATGGTGCTTGTGGAATGCAGCCACCGATATGGAGAACTTCCAACGCAATTTCTCTACGGGCGAAGTGGAAATAGAAGATTCGGTTATTTATCACAAAACAGAATACAAAGAACGTCGCGATCATTTTGCATACTACTCGGTAAATGAACCGATGCAGGGTTTTGATACCGATCGTGAGACATTCTTTGGCTTGTACAATGGTTTTGACGAACCGCAAACTGTACTCGAAGGGGCGCCACGCAACTCCGAAGCACACGGTTGGTCGCCTATCGCTTCGCACTATGTAGAAGTGGTATTGCAACCCGGAGAATCGAAAGAGTTAGTGTACGTGTTGGGTTATGTAGAAAATGCTCCTGAAGAGAAATGGGAAAGTAAAAACATCATCAATAAAACCAAGGCTAAAGCCACTATTGCCCGTTTTGATACGGCTGCCAAAGTGGATGCAGCCCTTGCGGAACTGAACGCTTATTGGGATAATTTATTGAATGTATTCACCATCAAAACCGGCGAAGAAAAACTGGATCGCATGGTGAACATTTGGAATCAATACCAATGTATGATTACCTTCTGTTTCTCGCGTTCTGCTTCGTTCTTCGAAAGCGGTATCGGACGTGGAATGGGATTCCGCGATTCCAATCAGGATCTCGTGGGCTTTGTGCACCAGATTCCTGAACGCGCCCGCGAACGTATCATCGACATTGCTTCAACGCAATTTCCCGACGGCGGTTGCTATCACCAATATCAACCATTGACCAAAAAAGGGAACAACGAAATCGGACAAGGTTTCAACG
>CAYMHE010000059.1:0-18622 GCA_964390175.1 uncultured Paludibacter sp. | reverse complement strand
AAATTGGTGAAGCCTATCACGAGCATCGTCGGCGGTTGATGTTGAAAATGCAGTTGGGCTTAACCAAGACCTATAATGCGTTTCATGCGCGGGAGATAACAGCCAACCTAACAGGTTTACAAAACCTGTTAGGTTTAGATAAAAAAGCCATAGAAAAGAAATACGGCAAAGAAGTGTGGAACCTATGGAATCACCTGCAGAAGACCGAAGGAGCTTGCAGTATGGAAGAAGCCATTGCCGGTATTATCGAACTCCGCCGCCTGCATGTGCTTATGGATGAGGCTGTGCTGGAAGCGTATGGTTGGAGCCTCCCCTCTCCTCAAGGAGAGGGGTCGGGGGTGAGGTTACGGCACGATTTCTACGAAGTAGACTACCTCCCCGAAAACGACCGTGTCCGCTACACCATTCATCCCGAAGCCCGCAAGGAAATACTCAAACGCCTGCTGGAACTGAACCATAAAATACATGCGGAGGAAGTGGCAGCCGGGCTGTGGGAGAAGAAGAAACCCTCGGCAAAAAAAGCTTCAAAATCTACTGCTGTGGTGAAAGAGCCTGAAGTTGGGTATGGAAACTTGTTTGATGGAATGGAGGCGTAAATCCGCCAGGTGAAACAACAGAATCGTCAAAAAAAAAAGACCTGACATGTTTTAAAAACCTGTTCGGTCGCTTTCAGTACAAATTCAAAGATAAGATTTATGTTTACCGAACACAACGACTACGAACATCCACACGACAGGTTAGAGAAGATGCCGCTTTTCCGGAAAGGGAAGGAAATACAGGTTGTGGTGTGTATGATTGCCAGCCTGATTGATGATGAAGATGAGGAGCTGGGTTGGATGAAACAATTCATGCTCGAAGATGCGTATATGCTCACTGCAAAGATAGCGAATGCCGAAGGAGGCGATTTGTACTGTATCCGAATGGAAAATGCAGCGCTGATTCGCAAAGCCGGTAACAGCCTGAAACTTCATATCCATTCGCTCCGGCAATGTGGTTTTGAATATGCCGATTATTATCAAATGGTGCGCGATAAGGTGGAAGAATACCGCCTTCTTTTTATCGACTGGGTGGCAGGGTTTGATCAGACCCATTATATTCCCGATAACTGGGGTTTGTTTAATCCTCCGGGAGTGAGTCCGTTTGACGAGCCGGATAATTCGGGCAGTGATGATTTTAATCCCGATTGGCTGAATGATTTTTTTGGGGATGACGATGACGAATAACCCCAAGTATAAGGCTTTATCCATTGAAAATGAAAGGAAGGATAGAAAGCCGGACTGGAAAAATAAGTACTTCAAAACTTAAAACCATTAGGTTTTTACTATCGGATAAAGCGTTTTTATTGTAAAAAAGTCCGTTGGAATGAATAAAACCGAAAAATGAGCAATAAAATTAAAAATGTCAATAAGTTTCGGGCTATTTATCAAAAACATACTGTAACTTTGTGATAAATAAAGGTTGGTAAAAGTATGTGACAATTGATATTGCACAATGTGTACAATTCATAATTAAAAAACCTGCTGTATGAAACTTGATTATCGTTTTCCGCTGTTCGACGATATATTACTGGGAGGCCTCAATCCATTGTTGCCCGAAAATCATGCATCAACCGATTTTAAGCAGCGAATGGAAGAACAAATTCTGGAACCGGCAAAGGATGCGGGATCTTATAGAATTTCCTTTTTGAAAGCGACGCATCCTAAAGAAGAATTTTATCGTCGTAAATTGCTGAGTGAAACTCTCCTGTATTGCAACGAACTGACAGACGAGCTGGAAGCAGAAAAACAACCGGAAATCAGGGCCTACTATCGCGATAAAATCCTCGACCGTCATCTGACCACCTGTTTGAAACGATTGGGGGAATTTATTACATCAGGGGAGCTGACCCTGAAAAAACTGAAAGAACCGAATGAGGATGTTACTCCCGATACCTTAGCCAATATTTTTATTCTGCATTTTCTGAAAGTATGTGTGGCAAAGGCCTATCTGGAAGTACAAAAGGCCTTGTCGGATACGGTGGGGGTGCAGCTATCCGAGACTATGTTGTATGCCGACTACCTTAATGAAATAGCTCCTGTACGAACCTTTCTGACTTATGTGCCGGAACCTTTTCGACCTGAAAATCAGTGCGTAGAAACAAAAAAAACTGCTACATCTGTTTCGGATCATCATGAAAAAGCACCTGCACCGGTTGTGTTTAGTGAAAATGATTTTATGCTGGTAGGGGAGGTGGCTAAAATTTTGAAAAAAGATGAAAGAACGATCCGCCGCAGACTGAAAGCAGGTACAATAAAAGGCATAAAAGATGGAAGTACCTGGCTGGTAGACCGGAAAGCTTTCAATGAAAGCCTGAAAATCACCGAAAACAAGGAATCACTATACGTACATCATACATCATCCTAAATCCGTTTGTTTTATGGTAGCAAAAGAACTGACATTAAATGTATTAAATTTCGAACTCACTGTCGAAACCCTGACTGTATTCGTGAGTAAAACTCCAACCGACGAGTATATAAAACTATCGAAAGGCGATTGTATTCACTTATCCGGCTTGTTTGATAATGCAGAAGAATTGTACTGTACTTTCGATCGGCCAACCGAGACCAGCAAAAAGGTAACGATGGCAGTTTTACCGCGTTATTGCAGGGAAAACGAAAAACCCTGGACGCGTACATTTCTGAAAAAATACTATACACATTTCCTGACAGCCCATTTCAGGTCGATAGGTGTACCCGCCGAAAATAACTTTGTGTCGGATACCACCGTATGGTTAAAAAATACCTCTCCTTATCCACAGTGCGATGGGTATCGGGCCTTTACCTTAAGGGTTGGTTTCAATCCTGTAGATGGTCAACCGGAATTGTTGGTAGCTATGGGTAGTATTTGTTCGGTTTATACAAGGCCCATCAATTCTCCTGTCTTTAATGAAATATCAGAGACAACTTATACTCATGTTTTTTTCCGAAACCGTGTTTTCTGGACGAATAATATTCCCGATATTGCCCGCCGTCACATGGATGAAGTATTTCCGTTTGTTAGTTTCGAATTGTTGAATAAATTAAAAATAGCCCGTCCTGCACCCCAAAGAGGCAACCGTTACCTGAAATACAAGTCCGAAATTGAGGAATTTAGAAAGAACTACTTAGAAGACAAAGCATTGGAAAAGATGATGCTGATAGCACCACAATGGAAGAAGAAGGAATCCCGTCAATTAGACAGCTCCGTAATGAAAAATCTGCAATTTGGGGAGGGCATTCATACCGACCCAATGGCAGGGATGAAGATGTACGGGCCAGCAGAACTTATTAAGGAAGAGGTTGTTTTCTTTTTTGTGATGCACGCGGATCACGTTCCGGTAGCCTTCACCATAAATGATTATTTATCAGGAGAGAAAGATAATTTTAAGGGAGGGCTAAGTGGATTTTTGCGAATGAATTATAAAACAGAGCCCCATAAAAGTATTCTGTTTTCGGACATCGATAATCCGGTAAAAGAAATAGAAGATAAGCTTAAAGCGAAATTTAAGAAAGTAGAACCCGACAAAAAATATGTAGCCATTTACCTTTCGCCCCACAGCAGGTGGACACGCAACCCACAGCACAAACTGGTGTACTACAGGATAAAGGAAATTTTACTGCAATGGGGTATTGTTTCACAAACCATTGAGGTTGATAAGCTATGGAGTGCAGACCACCCCATCATTCAGGAGGATGATAAACATAAAGCGGTTCTGAAAGGGAATTTTCAGTTGAGTTTGCCCAATATCCTTGTTGCCATACATTCAAAGCTTGGATATACCCCCTGGTGTTTGGAAAACCAAGCGGCACAGGAACTGGTGATTGGGATCAGTGCCTATAAAAGCAGGGATATTGAGCGAAAATATCTGGGGAGTGCCTTTAGCTTTACGAACGAAGGTCGGTTTCAGGGATTCGAGTGTTTTAGCGACCGTAAACTGCAAGAGTTAGCCGGTTCCATATTGCTGGCTGTAAAAGAATATTGCAATGCAAATCAACATCTCTCGCGGTTGGTTATCCATTTTTACAAAAAAATGAGCCGACGCGAACTGCAACCCATTAAAGATGCCTTATGCAGCCTCAAATTAAAGATACCGGTTGTGGTGGTTTCAATTAATAAGGGTTATTCCGAAGATATTGTTGGATTTGACGAAACAAAAGCTCACAAAATGCCTGTATCAGGTACTTTCCTGAGTCTCGACAATCATTCTTACCTCCTGTTCAATAACCAGCAGTTTGCCGAAAATGAAGAAATTAAAGAACGCCAGGGATATCCGTTTCCATTAAAAATGCAAATAGAGCAATTTATGCCAGATGAGACCGAAAGTAAGCCTGTTGAAGATGATGATATTGAGCAGTTGTTAGCTCAGATATGCAGGTTCAGTCAATTGTATTGGAAATCCGTATCGCGCCAATGGTTGCCCGTTACTCTTCGTTATCCCGAAATGCTGGCACAGATTGTTCCGCATTTTAAACATACCGATACGGGTGATCTGGGGAGTGAACAACTTTGGTTTTTATAAAAAGCCAGAAGGGAATAAATAAGGAATAAAAATGGCAGTTTGAGCAATCGGACTGCTTTTTTTATGTCCGAACAGCTGGCTTTGCTATGGACAAGAGGGAACAACGCGGACATTTTTAAAATATATGTTGTCGTATAAAAAGTTTGGCACGGATAACAACGAACAACACGGACATTTTTATACAACGGCAAACTTGTTGCAAAAACCCGGGCGTAGGGCAACACTACCGATTTAATAGCTACCACTTACATCATGATCAGGAGTATGGCAGGTGTTATTAAAGAATAGATTGAAAGATTTATGTCTGATCAACAGAAATCAGGACAACCAAGATTGCAAAAGTATATATTATTAATGTTTTTAAAAATTTTACAGCAATGGGAAAATTAAATGTAGGAATCCTTGGAGGATTCAGAGGAACAGTTGGAACCGTAGTAGGTTCAAGTAATCGTAAAGGCGAGGATATTATCCGCGTCAAGTCAAAAAAACCATGTACTTCGAATACCGAAGCGCAAATCAACCAACGTGCAAAGTTTAGGTTAGTAACTGGTTTTTTGCAAGCAATCAACTTTCTGTTGAAAATCGGTTTTAAAAAAGTGGCCGGTGATTTAATGTCACCGTACAACTATGCCTGTCAATTTGCATTGAAAAATGCAATAAGCGGTGAAGCTCCGAATTTTGAAATTGATTACAGCAAGGTGCTTATCAGCGATGGTGGTTTAAGTCAGGTAAAGGGAGCCGGTGCAGTGTTAGCCGATGGTAATGTAAATTTCAGTTGGGAAGACAACAGCGGAAGCGGCCTTGGTGCATCGACAGATAAAGCCATAATGCTGGTTTACAATGCAACCAATCGTGAGTTGAGTTACTCTACAGAACAAGCAACCCGTCTATCGGCAAGTGGTATCGTGCCGCTCCCCAATGGAAGTACGGGTGATGAGTTGATGGTTTATCTTTTCTTTCAATCGGCAGGTAACCCGACGCTGGTTTCATCAAGTCAGTATCTGGGCACTGTTGTAATGGATTGATCGATTGGGTATTTAAGTTTAAAAGCCTCCGAATATTCGGAGGCTTTTTGATGTTTATAAAGTCAGGATTTAATGCAACCATTCAAATGAACTTATCAACCATTCATTTAACATCGATTCCAATCCCCTGTTATTTTACAAATTTCTTCTTGTACTCGTTCGGGCTCATTCCGAATTCTTCCTTAAAGTATTTGCGGAAGTATTTGGGGTCGTTGAATCCCACCTGATAAGCGACCTCGTTTACGAAAAGCTGACTTTTTTCCAATAAATCGGACGCGCGTTTGAGCCTTATAAAACGTATGAATTCAGATGGCGTCTTGTCGGTCAGCGATAAAATCTTTTTATAGAAATAAACCCTGCTCATGCCCATTTCTCTGCAAAGGTCTTCGACAAGAAAATCGGTATTTGCAATATTGGTTTCGACCAAAGCTACCGCTTTCCGTACAAATTTCTCATCCATCGAGGTGATTTCTATTTCCGAAGGATTGATGTCTATTTTTTTCCTGAAGTGATCATGCTGCTGCTGCTGACGATTGATGATGCGCGACACTTTGAGGGCAAGTAATTCCATTTTGAATGGTTTGGACACATAATCATCGGCTCCGGCTTCTAATCCCCTGTATTTGTTTTCATCGCCGGTTTTTGCCGTTAGCAAAATGATAGGAATATGCGAAGTACGAATGTCCTGTTTTAGCGCTTTGCAAAGCTCATAACCGTCCATTCGGGGCATTATTACATCCGAAATAATAAGGTCGGGCATTTTTTCTAAGGTTATTTCAAGCGCTTTTTCGCCATCTTCGGCTGTGATGATCCGGAAAGTATTGGCAAACAAAACGGCAATAAAGTTTCTGAAATCGTCGTTATCGTCCACTATCAGCATAAGCGGCAATTTTCCACTGCGTTCTTCGTTCTTGTCCTTCGCTTCATTTACTATAGGCACTTCATTTTCTGCTTCGTCATTTGCCGTCATCTCTTCGTTCATTTGCTGTTTGGCAGGGATGAATACAGTAAATGTAGTTCCTTTTCCCAAAGCGCTTTCGACCTGGATTTGTCCATTGTGCAGTTTTACATACTCACTTACAATGTGAAGGCCCACTCCGGTACCTGTTTGGTGACCGTTTTCTGCATTCTCCACTCTGTAAAAACGTTCGAAAATTCGATCTGTGTCCTTGTCCGGTATCCCTATTCCCGTGTCGGAAACTATTATTTGCAATAGCTTTTTGTCATCGTTGATTTGATGAATCAGGTTGAGCTGAACATCGATTTTACCGGCTTCGGGAGTGAATTTAAAGGCGTTTGAAAGTAAATTATAAACTATTTTACGCAGTTTTTCGGGGTCGAATTCCATGCGAAGTTCTGTAACCGAGCTTGAAAAAGTGAAGTTGATTGTCTTTTTATTGGCCATTTCGGTAAACGAATAGCAAATCTCTTTGACAAAAGCAACCACATCGCCTACCGAAAGGTACAGGCTATCTTTCTGTACGTCCAGCTTTCTGAAGTCCAATAGCTGATTTACAAGGTCGAGTAATCCATTGGCATTGCGTTTTACGATGTTAAGTAAGTTTTTTTGTTCATCGGACTGAGTCTCTTCTAGCAATTTCTCTACCGGATTAAGAATCAGCGTCAGAGGTGTGCGAAATTCATGGCTAATGTTGGTGAAAAAGCGGAATTTCATTTCGTCCATTTCGTGAAGTTGTCGGGCTTCGCGAATGCTTTGTTCATTCTCAAATTCGCGTTTTTGTTTGCGTAGATTATATTGAACATACATCCAGATTAAATACAGTACTATGGCAATGTAAAGTGCAATTGCCCACCAGCTTAACCAAAAAGGTGGTTTTACAATGATTTGTATTACAAGCGGCTCACTGCTCCATACATTGTCGTTGTTGCAGGCATACACAATCAGTTCATAACTTCCCTGTTCGAGATTTGAGTAGGAGGCGGCACCCCATCTGGTTTCAACCCACTTGTCGTTAAGTCCTTTAAGGATGTAACGGTAGTGATTCTTTTCGGGATGAATGTAGCTTAATGCCGAAAAATACAAGGTGAAGTTTTTTTCGTTGTAATTCAATATCAGTTTATTTGAATGTGTTATTGAAGTTTCGAGGATGACTCTGTCCTGGAATTTGTTGCCGGGTAAAATTTCATCAACACCTATCTTTAAACCAGTCAAGCGTGGTTTGGGAGCAATTGTATTTAAATGAATGTTTTGAGGATTAAACACCGTGTAGCCTTTTGTGCAGCCGAAGTAGATCAGTCCGTTCTGGTTTTTAAAAACAGCATTTTGATTGAAAATGGTGCCAACAAGTCCATCGCTTTCATCAAAGGATGCAATTGTGTATTCATATTCCTTGTTGTCTTCGTTTAAGTATGGGTAAATGCAGGCAAGTCCATTTCGGGTGCCTGCCCAAATGTTTCCATTGTCATCCTCGATGAGCGAAACCACCTGATCGCTGGGCAGTCCGCTCGTTTTGTTGATGTAATGAATTGCATTTTTTTCTTTGTTATATATATTTATTCCGTTGTCGGTGGCCAGCCATAACTGATTTTTGCTGTCGACCATGGCGTAGTTGATCACTAAATCCGAAAGTTTGTTCTTTAGTTTCTGGCTTGCAAATACCGGTTCTATCACGCCTGTCTTGGTGTTCATTACATATATCCCCAAAGAGGTGGAGATGTAAATTTTGGTTTTATCCTTCGAAAAGAGCGATAGCACGTAGTTGGACGATAGATTTTTTGTGTTGCGCATGTTGTGATGGCTAAAAATCTTGCGTGTTGCATCTAATTTATCCAATCCACCTCCTAAAGTACCTATCCACAGGTTGTTTTTGTTATCTTCTACAAGCCCGTAAACACTTTTGTTCGACAGGGAATTCTGTTCATTCAATTGAGGAAAATAGGTCTTGAAACTTTCGCCGTTCATCTGATTGAGTCCGCCCAGAAAGGTGCCAAACCACATTTTGCCTTCATTGTCCTCTATCGAAGAAATAATAATGTCCGACGAGATTGAGTTAGAATTGTTTTCGTTGTGGCGATAAATTTTAAAATCGTTGTCGATGTTCGAATACTTCAATAGACCGCTGCCGTTGGTGCCAATCCAAAGGTTTCCTTTCGAATCTTCGTAAAGGCTGTTACAGTCTTTGTTCTCCAATTGGGGATGTTGATAAAAAAACAAAGGCGATTTTTCGAACTTAAACATACCGGGATGGTAATAGGAGACACCGTTTTTGTAAGTGCCGAGCCACATAATGCCTGTGATATCGGCAAAAAGACAAATCACCGAGTTCTGGCTGATTGAATTAGGATTGTCGGGGTCATTCATCAATGCCTTTATCTGATCTGTTTTTTTGTCCCAGATGTTAATTCCGCCATGATCGGTAGCAATCCATATTTTACCCGTTTGATCCTGCGCTACATCTCTTACAAAGTCATTCGTGATTGCTTTTACATAAGGAGCTTTAAAGCCTTTTGTGTTTGCTCCGAAGTACACCCACGACGCTTTGCTGAAATCGTAAAAAAGCGCTCCTTTGTCGTTTACTCCCGGAAAAACCCAGGGGCATCCTTCATTGTCGATATATAAACTCTTTTGCAACGTCGATCCATCTGAAATATTTTGTTTGAAGTTGTTGCGGAAATCTACTGTATTGGTCTTTTCGTTCATGCGTTCGATCAGGCCTGATTGATGAAGTACCCAAAAAGCATTGTCGACCACTCTGATTTTTATGATTGTTCCGCGCGAAAGCTTTTTCCCATTGTCGTCCTGAGTGAATTTTCTCAGTTTCTTTGAGCTTGTGTCATACTTAAAAACACCTTTGTTGGGATGATAAAAGTAGTAATTCTTTTTTTTGTCAATTTCAACAAGGGTTGGATTGAAATGAATGTTCAGTTTGTTGAGATCAGATGATAGATTGCGTTTGAATTTTTCCGACCGAATATCATAAATCAGGTAATTTTCATTTCCTCTTATCCATAAATCGCCATTTACATCTTCCTGTATTTCTGAAATAGAATTATAGGTAAGCATGGTGCTGTCGTTTCTGTCGGCCTTGTATATTTTTATCTGAATCCCATCGAACCTGTTCAGTCCGAAATTGGTACCGAACCACATAAAGCCTCTGGAGTCTCTGAAAATGCATTCGATCTGATTGTTCGATAATCCGTTGGTGTTGTCAAAACGAGTGAAACTATATGTTTCGGAATGCACACAGATCGTAGTGAAAAGAGAAAGGAATAAGATGTAGAAAAAGGTTTTTTGCATAATACGAAGCTGAGAGGCTAATTGAAGCAGATAAGATTAACTTTACAAAAATATAAAATAATTGCGGTTTTAAGCTGTAAATAAGGCGCTGTTATCAAAAAGCTCCCATTAAGATTACATTTTATGCCCATCGGTTATCAACTTCGGTTGGTTCTTATTACATTTGTACAGTTTTGTTTAATAAATACAAATTAAATTTGTGTTGTCATAAAAGTTCCTTCGGGATGAAAAAAAATATTATGAAAATCATTAAAATTGACAAGAAAATTCTTTTGCTTTCTGTAGTTGCTTTGTTTGTAAGTTGCAATGCTGTTGCCTTTCAGAAAAAAGCGGATGGTGTCGTTGTATCTCTCAAAAAAACATCGCCTGAAAATGTACGATCTATTCGTTTACAGGTAATTACAGACGATATTGTAAGGGTCACGGCAACTCCTGAAGATAAAATAACAGACCAGAAAAGTCTGATCACTTCGTACACCCAAACGCAAACAAAGGGTTGGGATGTACAGCAATCGGGCAATACCGTGATACTTAAAACATCTCGTTTGAGGGCGATAGTGTCTCTTGTCACTGGCGAAGTTTCATTTACCGATATCAATGGAAATATAATTCTTCAGGAACAGCGCGGTGGTGGTAAAACTTTCGCTCCTATCGAAGTGGAAGGAAGCAAAGGTTACAGTTTCCGTCAGGTTTTTGAGTCGCCCGCCGACGAAGCTTTCTACGGTTTGGGGCAGCACCAGTCCGACGAATTTAACTGGAAAGGCCGCAACGAAGAACTTTTTCAGTACAACACTAAGGTTTCGGTTCCTTTTGTAGTTTCCAATAAGAATTACGGCATACTTTGGGATAATTATTCCATTACCCGTTTTGGCGATCCTCGTCCCTATGCCAACCTCGATCAATTCAAATTATTTGATAAGAACGGAAAAGAAGGTGGATTAACAGCCATTTACATGCTTAACAAAGATCCGAAAAATATCTTTGTTGAAAGGCAGGAGGCTAATGTGGATTATGAAAATCTGCAAACGATCAAAAATTTCCCTAAAGATTTTCCTTTTAATAATGCCGCAATTACCTGGGAAGGCGAACTTCAGCCCAAAGAAAGCGGACTTTTTCGCTTCAATCTCTATTATGCCGGTTATACCAAAGTGTATCTCGACGATAGTTTGGTGGTAAAAGAACGTTGGCGTACAGCATGGAATCCAAATAGTTTCAAATTCTCGGCTCAACTCGTTAAAAATAAACGCCATAAAATCCGTATCGAATGGCAGCCGGATGGAGGAGTATCTTATATTGGGCTGAAAGCGTTGTCGCCTGTCCCCGACGAGGAACAAAGCAAATTATCGCTGTGGTCGGAAATGGGCAAACAAATGGATTATTATTTTATCCGAGGAAATAATGCAGATGAAGTGATCAGCGGCTATCGGCTGGTTACCGGCAAAGCCCCTATTATGCCTAAATGGGCTATGGGTTTCTGGCAAAGTCGTGAACGTTACAAAACACAGGATGAAATACTTGACGCGTTGAAAGAGTTCCGCCGCCGCCAGATTCCGATCGACAATATCGTGCTTGACTGGAATTACTGGCCCGAAGATGCGTGGGGAAGCCACGAGTTTGATAAAAACCGCTTTCCTAATCCAAAGGGAATGGTTGATTCCATTCATGCATTGGATGCAAGAATAATGATTTCGGTATGGCCGAAATTCTACGCGAGCACTGAACATTTTAAGGAATTTAAAGACAACGGCTGGATGTATATGCAGGCGGTGAAGGACAGTATCAAAGACTGGGTGGGTCCTGGTTATGTGGGCTCGTTCTACGATGCTTATTCTCCCGAAGCCCGTCAGCTTTTCTGGAAACAAATGAAGGAGCATCTTTACACACTTGGTATTGATGCATGGTGGATGGATGCCAGCGAACCGAATGTACGCGATTGTACCGACATGGACTACCGTAAAGCCCTTTGTGGACCAACAGCTTTGGGTAGTTCTACCGAGTTTTTCAATGCTTATGCTTTGATGAATGCTGAAGCTATTTACAATGGACAACGTGAAGAAGATAATAATAAACGTGTGTTCTTATTGACCCGATCGGGTTTTGCCGGATTGCAACGTTACTCAACCGCAACCTGGAGTGGCGATATTGCCACGCGTTGGGAAGATATGAAAGCCCAGATTCCTGCGGGCATCAATTTTTCGATGAGCGGAATTCCTTATTGGACTATGGACAACGGTGGTTTTTGTGTAGAAAAACGATACGAACAAGCGCCTGAAGGTTCCGCCGACCGTGATGAATGGCGCGAGCTGAATGTTCGTTGGCATCAGTTTGGTGCTTTTGTTCCGCTGTTTCGTACTCACGGACAATTTCCTTACCGCGAACTATGGAACATTGCTCCCGAATCGCATCCTGCCTACAAAACAATGTTGTATTACACTCAACTTCGTTATCGCTTGATGCCTTACATTTACTCCCTTGCCGGAAAATGCTATTTCGACGATTATACTATGATGCGCGGTTTGGTGATGGATTTTCCAAAAGATAAAAATGTGTTGAACATCGGAGATCAGTACATGTTCGGTTCCGGATTAATGGTTTGCCCTGTTTACGAATACAAAGCCCGCACGCGCGAAGTTTATTTTCCCGAAGGTGCCGGCTGGTATCAGCTGAACGATGGAAAATTCATTGCCGGAGGACAAAAACAAACAGTGGCTGCACCTTACGATCGAATGCCGGTGTATGTGGCTGCAGGAAGCATATTGCCTGTAGGAAAGCTTATACAAAACACTTCGGAAGCACAGAACGACCAAACCATTTATGTGTATGCGGGTAAGAATGGTGCTTTCACCTTGTACGAGGATGAAAATACAAATTATAATTACGAAAAAGGCGCTTTTTCGACAATTGAATTTACATATAATGACAAAACGAAAATACTTGATATCGCTAAACGTCAGGGCGAATTTAAAGGTATGATTAAAGATCGTAATTTTCAAATTGTTTTGGTTCAACCCACCAATTCAACAGGAATCGACGGGAACCAAAGCGGAGCTATAACAGTACATTATACCGGAGCTAAAATGTCTGTTCGGTTGAGGTAAACAATGCTAATGAGCAGGCTTATTTTGAATTAATGCCTTCGCATTTATTTTGAAAAATGAATAAGTTCTTGTCCGTAAGCGAATAACACAGTATGATAAAATGAAAAATTTATATAAATGCTTTTCTTTGGTGCTGATTATCTTTATGGTAATTCTACCAACTTCTTGTAAAAGTGAATCTGTAGTTTTGCCTGAATTGGTGGTGGCGAAAGAAGAAATAGTATGTAGCAAGGAAAGTTCTACAACGATTCTGTCCATAACGAGCAATATGCAATGGAAGGCTGTCAGCTCTGAAAGTTGGTGTACTTTGTCACCAGTCTCGGGGGTGGCAGGTACAAGACAACTTGATGTCAGTGTAACCGAAAATACGCTTTCGATGAGCCGCGAAGCGGTGATTACTATCACCTCAGGTTCTGTTTCCAAAACAGTAAAGGTTTTGCAGACGGGTAGGGTTTTAGATGTTCCTGCTGATGCTACAGGCATGAGCAGTACGGCTATCGAACTTGCAAAAAAATTAAAGATTGGCCTGAATATAGGGAATACGCTCGAAGCTATAGGTGGTGAAACTGCATGGGGAAATCCTTTGATTACAAATGATTTGATCAAATCCATTAAGAGCAATGGTTTTAATGCTATACGTTTGCCGGTTTCATGGAATCAACATGCCGATCCGGCTACATGGATTATAAAAGCTTCGTGGTTGGAGAGGGTGAAGCAGGTGGTTCAATATTGTGTCGACAATGATATGTACGTAATTGTAAACATTCACTGGGATGGGGGATGGCTCGAAAATAACTGTACGGAAGCAAAAAAAGACGAAAATAATGCCAAACAAAGAACATACTGGAACCAAATTGCTGTAACGCTTCGCAATTTCGACGAGCATGTTTTGTTTGCAAGCGCTAACGAACCTAATGTGTCGACTGCAACCGAAATGTCGGTATTGCTTTCGTACCATCAATCTTTTATTGATGCAGTTCGATCCACGGGTGGACGGAATGCCTATAGAGTATTGGTGGTTCAGGGACCGAGTACGGATGTAGGAAAAACAAATCAATTAATGGCTAAGCTTCCTACCGACAATTTGCCCAATCGGTTGATGGCCGAAGTGCATTATTACACTCCCTGGACTTTCTGTGGATTAGAGAAAGATGAAAGCTGGGGTAAAATGGCTTATTATTGGGGAAAAGATTTTCATTCAACTGCCGATGCATCCCGCAATGCCACAGGAGATGAAGAAGCTGCTGTTGATGCTAATTTTGCGCTGATGAAAAAACAGTTTGTTGATAAGGGTATCCCTGTTGTGCTTGGTGAATTTGGCGCTATTGCGCGCAATAATTTATCAGGCGAAGCATTAAAACTGCATTTGGCATCCAGGGCGTTTTATTTTAAATATGTTACTAAACAAGCCATTGCCAACGGATTAATTCCTTTCTTCTGGGATACCGGAGGGTTAATTGACAGAAACAAAAACACAGTGCGCGATCAACAGGCCTTAGATGCACTGATGCAGGGTACCCTCTGAAAGGAGACTGCCTTTTGATAATTTTTTAGTATGAAATTTCTCGGCTCATAAATATTTTTACATTATTAAGGATTCAGTTAGACATAATGCCCTGTAGGTTGTGAAACTGCACAGGGCATTGCTTTTTTATGTTACTGTTTTTTTTTTAGCTGTTTATAATAAGGTCAGTTATTTATGATTTTTGTCGTATAGCGGTATTCGTTGTTCTGTATCTGCACAATAAATATACCCCTTGTCCCTATGTTTAGATTCAGACGATCAGATTGAGTATTTTGTTGATAAATACAAACGCCGGTGATAGTGTAGATCCGAATTATCTCGTTGCCCATCAATCCTGAAAGAGATAAATTTCCGTCGCTTATATTGAGTTTAATGTTTTGAATATGAGTGTTTTTTACATTTGTATTTGATAGGGTGTGAACGTTTATTGTTTCGGAAAAACCTGATACGGCAGTGTCAAGTATTGAGCGTACCCTGTAAGCATACGCACTTTGCTGATTGAGACCGGTGACTTCGAACTGAGCTCCATTGACAGTTTTGTTTTTATAAACGAAAACAGTGTCTAAGCCTCCATAAGTGGCAGAAACATCGTCGATGGCTAAATTTCCACTTGCTTTTTTATAAGTGAATTTAAATGAAGTGAAATTTTTATCAGCAGTGAAATTATATGTAGGATAAATTTTTGCGGTAGTTCCATTGTAAGCAATACTGTCAATTTTTATGGAGTCTTTGTCCGTAAATGCCTGAACAATAATGGATGATCCTGTTGCCGCCGAAGGAAACTTGTACATGTATGTAAACTTTGTAACCGGATATGGATATATTTTTGTTTTAAGCCATTCGTTGTTATTTTTTAAACTAACAGAAGGTGCTGCATTGCCCGAACTTGCTGCGGTGGTATAATTTCCGCTTGCCGTTCCTTTCCAACCCGTTGGTAGTGGTGTTCCGTTTGCACCTACAGCCAAAAATTCTTCAATTTCAGTTTTGGTTTCTTGTCCGCTAAAGCTAAATACATCAAGCAGATAATCAGATGTATGTAAATCTTCTTCCCAGTTTGCGATAAAACTAGTTGAACTAATATTCATGGCTGACATAGCTACCGGTGCTTTAAGGCTTGATGTGTGAAGTTGCATCGTGTTTATTGCAGGTATATTACTTCCTGAGCGCATTGATGTTATGCTGTAAGTGTAAGTGTTTTCGGGCGAAAGACCTGAAATCTGATAAAAGTTTACATTTCCTGTCGATACATTGTGCAATACGGGACTTGAGGTGGACACGAGTTGCATATGATGTGTGCCAAGCTTGTCGAAACTATCTATAGGATAGTTCTCCCATTCCGATACTTTGAAATTGGTGATGGGGTGAGTGACTGTCGATTTCCGTTTTAGTGTTACATCTAATCCCCATATGACTGCTGCGCCAGCATTTGCTGCTCCCACCATATCAATTGTTACGCCACTGCGTACTAACTGAATAGCATCATTTCCGTTCATTTGTAACAATGAGTCGGTCGTCAGGTTGGTTTTGGATAATAAGATGGGATTTGTAGCATCCTTGTGTCCAATCACATAGGTGCTGTTGTTGGGCAGTGTTCCGCTCAGGCGAAGGGTGGATGTGAAACTCCCGGCACCATTTGATTGTTTTTGTAAACTATATTTCGATAAATCAATTGTTTTGCCGGTACCATTGAATAGTTCAATAGCTTTGTTCCAACTCGTCCCTTCGGCATATGCACTTATTACCAAATCTCCGGCTTTTGTATCACCTTTATAAACATTTATCATGTAATCTGTGGATTGAGGATCAGAAATCCACTGCAATTTTCCCCCGGTAGGTGTGATTTCATCGGGTTCAAGAGCGATAAAATCTGCCGAAGCCAAGGCCTTTAATGGAATAAGTATTGGCTGAGTAAGTCCTCCGTCCTTAATAATTAATGTGTCGCGGAAAACTCCACTGCCTACAGGTCCAAAATGCAGAGTTACATCTGTCGCGTTTAATACTTCATTGGCGGAGAATGTTGCTGATGAAACATAAAATGCAGGAGTGTTGTTTTTAAGGCTTATATTTACGATTGAACTAATATTAACTCCATGTAATTTAAATGCATGAGAGCGTATGTCATTTTCAAGGATTACACCAAAATCAATGTTTTCACCCCGACGTGGAGTGAGCAGGAAGGCTTCGGTTTCTTCAGGGAATGGGTATATTTTAGTACTGTCGGGTCCCCAGATGTATTCCACCAAATCGGGATAATCAATAAAGGGATTGCGATTGCCTTGTATATTGTAAATGGCTTCAATGCGATTTCGCTCTTTGGTGCTCACCGGATCCTGTCTGTGCCATTTCAGTAATAATTCCTTTGCCCAGGGTTTCCACACGGGGTAAGTGTTGTTGTTCATCATTGGTGATTGCCAAAGTGGTGCCAGATTTTCGTACACCGTGGCTATGTAAAAATAGGAGCGTGCAAAATCTCCTTTGAACTCATCTGCTGGCTCGAAACAGCCTTCGTTATAGTCGCTTCCAAAACCATTTTTTCCAATTTTGCTAACTCCATTGTCAAACATTGTTACCCCGCTTACTTCGCCTAAAGGCAGGTTGTTTTTTGTAGAGTTGGTAACGCCATCAGCAGGATATAAATGGAAGAGATCTTTGTAGGCATCGTTTTCGTGAGCTCCCCACCAGCTTTTGGGTAGTGAATGCTCGATGTGCATGCCATTCACTGCGGAAAAACCGTTGAACTTGCGTACTGTTGCCGAGTACATATCAACAACAGATCCGTCAAGGTTCTGGTCTGCATAGAAGAAGCCTTCCCACGTAAATCCGGCTTCACCGCCATAGTTGAGTACGTGTAGTGGTGCGCAATGAATGTGGAGTGCAGTTTTAAGCTCTGCTTTGCTTTTGTTCTTGATAAAATAATAGTACCCTGAAGGTATAGCCGCATGGCTAAATGTGATTTGAAGTATTAATAATGCAAGCAGTGCATAACGTTTAATGTGTGTGATCGACATAAAATGATTCTTTTTTAGGGTGCGAATTAATATATCAACATAAAAGCTCAACAAATATAATGATTTTAAAGAATATAAGAACTAGTTTTGTGTTGGATTTAACTTGCACACAGGAGATGAGTATATGAAGCTGGTTCAGCTTAAATTTAATTCAAACTTAATCATCGCATGTTTACTCATTGAGGTATGTTTCTGTTATTTAGGTTGTTGATTGTTTTTGTTCGGAGGCATAATTTGTTTTTTATCTTTAGTAGCCCCGGAGATTTTTCACTGCTGTGTGTTTTTGTTGTGATTTTTCTGCTTATCATCACGATTTTCAATCGGAAATCATGATTTTTTATTCTCTTTTTTCCTTTTTCTTGTTGATTATCAGTTAATCACTTGAAGAAATTAGCTTCTTTCTTATTTGTGTTTTATTGCCCGATTGTTAACGCAGCATATTGTTGTAGTTTGAGAAAACCAAAATATCGTAAAAAAAGTCAATAAATATTTGAATTTATTGATTAAATACAAAATAATGTAACTAATAAGAAATAATGTGATACATTTTAAGTGTATATTTTACCTGTATTAATTGTATGTTTGTCGCGGTTATCTGTCATAATATAATGAATAAGAACTAACTTGTGTTTCTTTTAATACTTGATATAGTTAATGTGTTTTCCTGATACACTTGTTAGTTGGTTTTGAATTATTGATAAATATATATTTTATTTAAATTATATTTTGTTGTTGTTTACGACTTTGAAGTGAAAATTAAGATGAATTTTCACTGTTTATGGTGAAAGTGTAGTTTTAAAACAACATAAATTAATTATAGTATACTATAATTTCTAAAAATTACTTGGAAATTAATAACATAACAAAATTACAGCTTTCAATATATTGTATAAAAACAGATGATTCTGAAGTGATATTTTATAGTGAAAAATCATGATGTTTCATTTTGTTTTCAAATGTCAAAAACAACCGGTTTTATTAACTTTAAATTAATACACATTATGGATGGACAAATTACATGATTCAGTTTGATAAGAAGCAGTATCATTGCTTTTGATCAACAAATTTTTTCTCGCCGAAATGCCATATTTATTAGGTGGCATAATTGGAATTTTAATTCCGAAAAACAATTAATCTTAAAATTAAATTTAATTTCATGAAAAGAAAAATC
>CAYMHE010000058.1:0-18861 GCA_964390175.1 uncultured Paludibacter sp. | reverse complement strand
TTTCTATATAAAAATAAAATATTTCTAAAGGTTTAGAAATAGCTATATATTTCAAATAATTCATCTTATGAAGTATGAACTATATTGGGGAACTTACTTTTAATAGCTATTGGAAAGGTTTTATGAGATAATTATGTACAGAAAAGTATTCTTTTAACCCAAGACATGATTCTTTTACAGTATGAGTTATGTTTGTTTATTTGAAAATCTTGGTTAGGTTTTAATATCTTGTCAAATTTCTAAAAAAACACAGTAACATTGTAACCGATTTTAAAAAAACTAATTCATCGCCGTATATATGAAAAAGTTGTTCGTCCCATTTCTTCAGCAAGCAGCTCACATGAGCCTCGACAATGTGTCTGCACTTCTTCTCGAACAAGGAACAGCTTCGTTGATAGAATCGGTAAACTGGTCGAAACAATTCCCCTACAAACCAATCACCGAAATTTACCTCTTGCACACGGATAAAAGCTTATTTATTCGCTTTAATGTACATGGAAACTTACTCAAAGCTGTTTATACTGAGGATCAAAGTCCTGTTTTTAAAGATAGTTGCGTGGAGTTCTTTTGTCAGCTGCCCGGCACAACACATTACCTCAATTTTGAATTTAATTGTATAGGTACGTGTTCAGCATCGCGCCGAAAAAGCAGATACGAAGATGTTGAGCAACTTTCGACTGACAAAATGCAGCTTATAAAACGCTTTCCATCCATTGGTCGCAGGGCATTTAACGAATTGCAGGGTAACTTTGAATGGTATTTAACAGTTGAGATTCCATTTCAACTAATGGGCGTAGATACAGTAGCCAGACCAGAAACTATAAGGGCGAATTTCTACAAATGTGCTGATGGTACCGATTCACCACACTACGTAAGCTGGAATCCGATACAGACCGAATCTCCCGATTTTCATTGTCCCGAATATTTTGGAGAAATGATTTTCAAATGGGATAAAGATTGATCGGTATTGACGCTTAGGTCGTTGTAATTATGAATAAAACGTCGACTTTTGTAGCGTGGATTATAGAGAATACAAAACAATATATCGGTG
This sequence comes from uncultured Paludibacter sp., assembly GCA_964390175.1. Lineage (GTDB taxonomy): Bacteria > Bacteroidota > Bacteroidia > Bacteroidales > Paludibacteraceae > Paludibacter. The sequence goes on along the minus strand of CAYMHE010000058.1, from coordinate 17,810 downwards.
TGAATTCTATAGAGTTCAATAAATATTTTCAGACAGAGGTGGATTGCTATCAGTATCTTTCAGAAATATGATGGTCATCAGACACTTCTTACATGGGTAAGAAGTGCGGTCATTTGATATATGGTAAAGGCAAAAAACTGTATTCACGTCATTGCTCTGAGTACAATTACGATGAAAGTTCTACCTTTAGTAATATGGCTGAAAAACGTGCAACAAATATAAATCATTATTGCCAATAACGGCACTTATTTTTCTGATGAATCACCCAATAGTTTTTTTTTAGAATTATTGGGTGATTTCATACATAACTTGCGATATATGCTATATGAAGTGTAACAGTTTTTCGAGACATCGTATACCTGCATATATGTATCTTGATAGGTACCTGTCGAGAATCTTGATAGGTGCCTGTCGAGGATATTGACACGTTCGTATCGTGTATGTCAATAAATACGTGTTGTACTGTAGGTGCTTAATGTCAGTATGTAACGATTACTCCGGGACTCTTTAAAGGCGAGTTTGTTCCGTTGAAACCTGTGTAAACTCCTAATTGTTCAGACAATTACTCGCGTGAGTCCTCAACCATTGTACTTATGAAGCTAAAAACCCGTCCTAACATTTCGGTCAGAACGGGTTTTTAACGAATCTATGTTCGGTTGGATAAATTGAAATATCCTTAGTTTATACTCCTATTGCTTCTCTGCGTAAAGTACAAGGCAACCATAATTGCCACCGAAGACTTTACGTGTTGTTATTGAAGAATTGTTACAAATAGATTCGTAAATAATTATCTTAGATATAGTTGCTTGCTTTTGGTGAAACGAAAACCGTCATGCTCCAGCAATTTACATCGCCGGTGCAGACAAACGGTTTTCCGCAACGTTCACACGTTTTCTCCATCTTATTTTACGAGTTTTACTCTTTCATTACCTGAATGAAGTACGTAAGTACCTTTAGGCAAGGATTGTACATCAACACGGTTATTACCTTCATTCAGTTGAATATTCACTAAACATTGACCTGAAATACTGAATAATTTCAATGTTTGAGCTTTATCCGATTTTATGATTATATAATCGGTGAATGGATTTGGATAGACCTGAACGGTTGATTGAAGCAAATTGGTTTGACCTGTTGTAATTTCCTGCTCTGCACCTAATTTATCCATGCAGAAATAAGAGGGAATAGTGAGTCCTCCTGAGTTTTTTCTCGATCCGTCCACTGTTACGCTGAGCTTGGTTATCAGTCCTAATGAGCTGAGGTCGTACCATTTCCAATCTGTTGCCACAAATCGTTCAGAAGCATTGGCAGATCGATAATCGGCTAAATAGATTTCTTTCGTTGAAGTAGTTCCGTCCGTTTTAGTCCCTTTAAAAGTTAGTTTAAACCAGTCGCCTTCGGCAAATGCAGCTCCCATAAAACTATCACCATTCATTATGCTGTAATAAGTATAGGCTGCATTGGTAAGGTATACTCCGGGGATAACATCGGCAGTTGCCGTGTGCGTAAAGTTAATATCCGTACGTGCTCCCATAGTATAAACTAGGGCATAATTGGCGGTATTACCAGCACCATGTCCAACTATTGAGCGAAATTGCTGAGTTTCAAACTTGGCAGGATCAAAACTTGTGCTTGTTACATTGGAATATGCATAGCCGCCCCAGTAGTTCCAATCAGGATAATAGGTATTGCTGAAGGAGTACGATCCGCTATAGAATTTACTCTCCATGTTGGTATCGGTATTTCCGTCCGGTCCTTGCCAGTAGGTTTCGGGTGCCAGGTACAAATCCTCGAAATCAGCCACGATATGACTTCCATTTACCAGCAATACGGTAGTCGCCACTACATTTTTCGCATTGGAATCGGCAACTGTGAGTGTGTAATGAGTGGTTTTCGAAGGCGATACACTTAGTACAGAGTCAGTTGAAATGGTTTGATTCATATCATTCCGCCAGGTGAAATGATAAGGATATACACCTCCCGATACAGTACCACTGATTTCTGTTTGTGTACCTCCATCGATGCGTCCCCATTCTTTCGGTAATATTACTACAAGTGGGAAAATCTGTTTCAGCGTGCTGAAACTTGCACTTTCGCTTACCACAGAAGTTTTACCTAATGCGCTTACTACCACACAATATACTTTGTAGGCAGTTTCTTCATTAAGATTTGCGAAGCTTACTTTCAGTTCTTCATCCTGATTGATATTTCGATAGGTTTGTTGCAACAATTCGCTTTCGGCAGGAACAGCCTGGCTAGTTGGCAAAATCATACAATATAGTTTTCCGCTTTGATTGTATTTTACTGCATAATCGGCACTGTTGTATTTGATATTACTTACCTTAGGGTATTCAACTGCCATTTCGGGAGTTACCGCTACTACGTTTTCGAACTCGTAAGCTCCGATTGTAGGTACGGTATTACTTCTGGTTTTTCCATCGGCATCCTGCGCAATGAAATTCAATACTAAGGCGGCATTCAAATTGCCCGCTTCGGTCAGGTGCAAATCAGTTTCACTTACAAATTTCGCTGTCTCGGCAAAACTATTAGTTTCGGTTGAAGTAGTTGTCCATGCCGCTAATGTTGCTCCCCAGTTGTTTGAGAATTTGCTGCCCGTAAGCAAATAAGCATTATGACTAAAAGTGTTTGCTTTCACCTGCGATTCTCTGTTGAAAAAGTAAATTGGCGAAGCCGTTTTGTTTTGAAATAAATTGTTTCGGGAAATCATATTCTTCATTGTTTCGGCTGTACCTGTAATTCCCATCACGTACCCAGCAGTTCCGCTGATATACACTGTGTTGTAATAAAGCTGAATGTTTGAACAATTATCGGTAATGGCAATACCATAAGTAGAGGTATTTGGCGAATTGATAATTGAAATGGCATTGTTGTAAATCAAAGCGGCTTGGGTAGCAGTTCCGGCTACTTCGCTTCTGAGGTTGATACCTTTAGAGTAGTATGCCTGAGAGATATTGATTTTATTGTTACGGATAATTAATTCATCTTTACAACGATAAATATCAATGGCCTGATAATCGGTTTTTTGAGTAGTGGCACTGCTAATATTGTTTTTCTCAATCAATGCATTGCGTTCATCCATTAAATATATACCTTTTGAAGCCTGATTGACCAAGCGGTTGTTGCGAATAATGGCTCCCTGTTGTTTAGTTAATGCTACATAACCAGTTCCACCCATATATAGCCCGATGTATCCACCGGTAACTGTATTTCCTTCCACAGTAACATAGTCGCTGTTTTTACCTTCTACATTCGTTGCCTCCATATAAAACTGATTCATACCTGTATAACCACTGGTAATCAGGTTGGCGGTCAGTTGGCAATTGCGTAAGGTAAAATAGCGTGAAATGTTTCGCACGTGCACATTGTACGGATAATTTTGGTCGGTTGGTTTAAAGCTGATATTTTCAACCACCACATTTGACGTACTGTCCACACAGAACATACCATATTTCACCGCTCCGTAAGCAGGTTCGGAATATCCGGCACCGCTGATGATAACATCATCGTTATTGCCCGATAACGAAGTGAATGTAATGGTATTGGTAGCAGATGCTCCACGGATATTACGAATAACTACATTTTCTGCGTATGTCCCTGCTTCCAACTTCATTTTCACAGGACCTTCTATTCCATCCTTCATAGCAAGCAGGGCTGCATTGATGGTGCTGTAATTGGCTGTACTTGATTTGCCTACAACGTATTCACCCGAGAAACCGGCTTTTATGATTCGATTAACCGGAGTGGCAGTCGTAATTGTTGTAATTACTTTATTATCAGCTGTTATACTGCTCAGGGTGGAGGCAACTGTATTCCCTGCGGTTGCTGTTTTGTTGATGTCGTAAGCCAACCAGAAATAGTATTCGCCGGCATCGGGCAAGTTCACTCCCGTCAAGTCGAAACTCAAGGTGCTACCATTGCTTGTTCCCAACGAATTGTTGGCAATAAATCCGGATGATTTCGCTGTATAATAAAGTGTTGCTTTTGTAATGTCCGCCTGATTGGTGGTTGCACCCGAGTTGAATGTAAGGTTGCTTAATGCGATACTTCCTTTATCTCCCGATATCTTAACCACTACCTTTTGAACCGGTTCGTTTCCTGAGCCTCTCATAATTGTAGCTTCACCCACCTGCGACGTAGTTACCGATTCTACTGTTCGAGCCGATGGAGTATATGAAGACAGCTCCGCTTCCCAGCCGGCATTGTTCGATCCAGATGAAGTAGAAACAAAGCGAATGGTCATTGCACCGTTGTCGGCAGTAGATATTAATTGAGCCGGTAGTGTGCTACCTGATACTTTTGTTAATAATTTATCGGCATTCACCTCAGTACCTGCATAAATATACATATAATGAGTGGAATATGTATTAAAACTGTTGAATTTCAATTTTACAACCTCCCCTTGTTTGGCAGGAAGAAACGTAATTTGTCCGTCGAAACTAAGGCTGTAAGCTGCACTTGCCCCGCCATTGTCGTAAAACAAGCGTGATTTATTGAGCGTTACTTGTCCGTTGTTGCCACTGTTGAGAACAATTTCATTCTTTGTCAGTCGTTGTCCATCGGGATTTCCTTTGGTTGCATTGGTAGTTTGCCCACTCAAAGTCAGCGAAATCAACTCCGCATCAATAGCTTGATTGCTTTCTACATCATCCTTTATATCATAACTAATCCAGAAATAAACTTTTCCTTCGGGAAGCACCTGGCTGGTAGAAACATTTAATTCTGCTGTTGTAGGATCTATACTGTTCCCGATAGCTGTTGCATTGGCAAAATTCTTGTCAGTTGCGGAATAAAGCGCATTCACTTTGCTCACTGAAGAAAGAGAGTTTTTCAAGTTCAGTTTTACCGATTCCAGATTGAGCGGCTGAAGCGTTCCTGTGGTTGTAACTTCAAATCCAATGATTTCCTGATTAGTTGCCGAAGGAGCAATATTAGCACTATTGGTCTGAAATGCAACAATGCTATCCACTGCCATATTTCTATCTACAAAAGGACGAACTTTTGCCTTCCAACCTGTACCTGCGTAAGACGAAGTAGTGGTGTTGGCATTGAACCTGATAGTCATTGCTCCATCCGTTGCTACTGAACGGAGTTTTCGACCCGGACCGGTTTTGCTTTTGCTATTATCATCGAGTTTCCAAATCAGGTTGGCTGCATCGGTGGTGCTTCCGCTATATACTTCGAAAACAGCTTTTGTACCAATACTTGAATTGGAATAATACACATCGAATGCACTGAATTCCATCTCGGCTACCGAATTGGCTACTGCGGGAGTAAAAGTAACCACGCAATTCTCGTTTTCGTAATTATAGAGCGTCGAGTTGTAAGGGCTTTTTTGGTCGGTGTATTGCCATTCGTCGTAAATGGTTTTAGCATAATTTCCTACAAGCGCTTTAAACTGATTGCTGATTGTAAGCGTTGTGGCAGTTTGGTTAGCGAGTGTTTGCTCCGCACCGGAAACCGTAACTGATTTTAATATTGCAGACAAGACGCTTGTGTTTAAACAATTGTCTGCCACATCATAGGCCAATGCAAAATAATTGTTTCCTTCTTGCAATTCCTGATTTCCGGTAACTGAGAACTCATTCGTAGTTGGAGCTATTTCTCCAACCAAAGAAGTTGTGGAAAATGTAGCGACTTTTCCCAGAGAAAATAAGCGAGCATTTTTAATGTAAGCCAATTGCGAAGTTCCGGTTGCATCCACTTTCACACCCTGAAGGCTCAATGGGTTTAACGCATTATCTGTTTTTACATTGAAGATAATAACGGCTTGATTATTTTCACTAGCCGACACCGTAGAAGTCCTCGTTGTGGTAGCTTCAACTGTTGCCAAACTCATATTTCCAGGCATAAATTCCGATACCACAGCTTCCCATCCACTGGCAGGAACACCTGTGGTGCTTACAAGAGAAACTGTGAGAGCACCATCGTCGGAGGTGGATTTCACTGTTTCGGCAGTTTTTAGTAAAGTTGTGTTGAGTTTGCTTTCGTCAACAGCTGTACCATTATAAAACTTCAGAACATCGTTGTAACCGACAGAGGACGTATTAAAAATCTCCAATTTTGAGAAATCAATCTTTATTTTCTTGCCCGGAGTAGAAGGTAGGAACGTAATTGTTCCGTTGAAATTAGCAGTGATTTTTCCGCTTTTACCTCCATCGTCGTAAAAGTTTATGGCATCTCCAATGCTGTATGTAAGTGACGTGCTTTGAATTAAAATATCTCCTGATACAGAGGCATAGGTAGTTGGCGATGAACTGGATATTTTTGTTTCGCCACCCACCGTTACCGAAGCTAAGCTTATTGGCAAAGATGTATTGACTACTGCATCCGGCAAAATATCTGCACGTAAGCTAAAATGATTATTGCCACTTTGGAGTGTTACTGAAGCAGGAATGCTAAAATTGTTTGTAAAATTTGCAGCCTCAGCAATCAGGCCATTGTCTGAATAAAGTTTTACGGATTGAAGTGTGTTGGCTGGTATTGAGCTGTTAAAATCAAATTGACTAACCGATAGCGGAAGATTTGAGCCGGAAGTTTCGATATTGACATCCAAAATCAGTTGATTACGTCCACCACGATTAACTAGTGTGTTGCTAACCGAAGAATTACACGAACCAAAAGTCATATCGGCAGGTGTGACACTGCGTACTGTAATTGTCCAGCCTTTTTGATTGTTGGCACTTGAACTATGGAAACCAAGTGAGAGTTTCCCGTCTGCAGATTGTGAGAGAATGGTTTGTCCTTTTTGCGATATTCCGAGTTTGCTCGTCCAACCGGAAGGCATTGGATAGCCGGTTTTAGCATACCCGTGATAAAGCAACAGGTAGTTTGTTGTACCATCTAAGTCAATGTCATCAATCGTAATTTGAATCAGATCGCCGGCATTTGCAGGCGAAAAACAAACTCCAGCATCGCGATAAGAAGGAATATTACCAGAAGCAACGCACTTAAAGGTAGTTGTACCTGACACGGTATAATCTTCGTGCCCATCACCTGTTTTGAGATAGAAAATGTTTGTTGCAGGATCGAGCACCTTTCTGCGCTGAGCCTGTAAAGGACTATACGCTAAAAGCGCAATTGTCCACAATAAAAGTGTGAGTTTAAATACTCTCATGATAGTTTTTGTATTTAGAAATTATTAGAAATTAATCAATTTTATGTAGTTATTTACAAGATGTTGAGATAAAGCCGCTTTTATCTCTGAAGTTCATTATTTTAATTTTTCGGCATAAAACAGTTGATAATCGGGAAGTATTTTAGGATGTAAAATGGCTATCACGTCCGACAGAATTAAATCGGAGCGGGCAATGGCACTTTCCCAGAAATCGTTAGCTCCAGATGATAGCATACGTTTATTGAAATTATATACTTGTTTGTTTTTTACCGGATTAAAGAGGGCGTGTTTCGGGTCGGCTTTTAGTAATTCGTCGATGGATGCATAATTACAATTGAGCCAAACATCAGTTTGAGAGAAGTTCTTCAAAACAGTTTCCACATTCAGAGGTAAACTGCCTGTAGTAGTGTCGTTAGCATAAAAGTAACGAGTGCCGGCATCGGCAAAAAGTTGCCCCATAAAACTATGCCTCGCCGGCATATACCATGTGCCACGAAAATTAGAACCAGCCATAATATTAGGTTTGTTTATTACTTTGGCAGCTTTGTTTTTTATATCGTTGTAACGATTTTCAATCTCACTGAATATGCTATCGGCCAACTTATTCTTGTCGTAAAAAGCAGCTACAAACTTAATCCATTCTGCACGACCAAGCAGAGTAGTTTCCATCCATTCGTTGTTATAAATCACAGGAACACCTGCCTGCGAAATTCGTTGGGCATTTGGGTCGTTCTGATTATATCCACTCATCATTAAAGCAGAAGGACGTAGTTCTAATACTTTTTCAAGATTGATATGGAAAGCATCACCAAGATCAATGATTTTTCCGCTGTTTACACCCGCTTTGATAGTAGGGTTATATATGATGTTCTGCTGGCAAATACCTGTGATTGTGTTTAACTCCCCGAGTAAGTTTAGAAACTCGTAGTGAGTAACTGATGCCGTAGCAATGGTTCTAATCGGGATTAATACCTTAATGCCATCTGCTGGTGTTTGGATGTTATTACTTTTGACAAGATAATATCGGGCGTAAACTGAATTTTTAACCCATGGACTAATGACAGTAAGCCGGGTATAATCGGACAACTCCTCCACAGTAAATCCTTGTGCATAATTTACAGCAACATGATTGTCGGATGTTGGAAGGTTTTTTTCTCCTTTTCGAGAATTTGAATGACAAGCCGAAAAGACAATAAGTACAGTAAACAGGATAATTCCCTGAGAAAATCGAAGCAATTTCATTATAATAAATTTTAAATTAAGTGAAAATTGCTTTCAGGGAATGAGAGAAGAATAGCTTAAATGGAAAAAATGGCGGCAGAAAACAGCCACACATGCATCAAAAAAATAAGTACAGAAAACGATGATCCATTTCAGGTTCTTCAGCCTTTTCCTCGAAAGCTAAAAACTTAAAATGCATGGCAGGTCTTCTGACTTACTCCCGTAGTTGAACGCCTTCCCGTCAATAATTGACAGTTGACAATTGACAGTTGACAATGTTTCGGGTTGTCTGTTGTCTGTTGTCCGCTGTCGAAAAACAGTGGCAAAAGTGTTGTTCAATACGTTTTCCCTATCTTAAGCCTCCCTTTTGGAGAGGTTTGGAGGGGCTTGGAGCTTACAGCAGCGGGACTGTTCAGGATTTTCACCTAATTCCCTTTTAATCACTTTTCGCGGAATTGCGAAGGAGTGAACCAATGCGGTGACAAAGATAGTAAGTAATTTTAAAAAAAACGATATGGTTAAATCAGAAAATATCATATGGGAATGCAGGCATTGATTTTCTTTTCTGAAAACCTAATGTTTTATCCTCTAATTCTCCATCTATTACACAATAAAAGCGTTGATTTGTTGCGGGCGTATCCAAACCTCCCAACTGCTCAATGTAAGGACCAAGTTTTATATAGTCCAATGTTGACAGGTTAAATTTATCCGGCAGTTTAGGTCGTCCCGAATACCAAGCTGTTTTAAGCCTTCCCTGTGTATTGGTTTTTATAAACCATGTCAGATTTTGTACCTCTTCAGGATTGGCATCGCCTCCCATAAAGCAAATGCAGGTTATCGCATTCCCATATTTATGCAATAAATCAGCTATCACATTTTCTGACAGTTCTGTCCCGATTTTTTCCTGCAAATGCGGGCTATGGCAACCCTTGCAACCGTTGGGACAGTTGCTCAGGTTGATAGCCAGTGTTACCTCGCCGGGTACTTCCTGAAAAACGATATTATAGCTGTGATACAGTAGCATAATGGCGTTGTGAAGCTTCTATTTGGCGACTTTCGGAAAAATTACTTACCCGTTTCATATACCCGATAATGCGTGTCAGGTAATCAACATCCTGACTGTTGCATATCGGGCAGGTTTTCAGGTTGTGTTTATCAATATGTCCGCAGCTGTTACACACTGTGTTAGGAATATTAAACGTAAAATAATTACAACCTTCCTGTACAGCCACTCGTAGCAGTTGTTTGTATTGTTCCTTGCTCAAATGCTCGTCCAGATTCATGTGCAAAGCAGATCCTCCGGTGAGATGCTCAATGTAATTGCGGCCATGCAAGCGGAATTTATCCAAGATATTGATCGATTCGTCTTCTACAATGTAGAAATAGCTGTTGTAACAGTCGCGGTTTACTTTAAAACCATTGCGTTTGTCCCATTTCGCATGTTTCACACCCACATTTTCGGCAGGAATCATTTCGCAGTTGAACATCATATCCTTGGTGCGGTATTTTTTATTGTAATACTCAATTAGTCCAAGTACTTGCTGTACAAATTCGAGGTATTTTGGATTGTCCGTAATCTCAATTCCCAGTGATTCGGCAGCTTCTACCAATCCGTTTACCCCAATTGTGAGATACTGGCGGCTCATGTTGATATAGCCGGCATCGAACAGAGGCAACATGCCTTTTTCGTGCATGTATTTCAGGTTTTCATTGTAAGCCACTTGTACTTTGTGTACTAAATCCACCACTTCTTCGAGGAAAAACATATAATGCTTGCCCTTACGTGCTGAATCCTGAATGCAACGGTTTAAGTTGATAGTCAACACACTTTTCGATCCGGTTGAAACTCCGCCGGCGCCCAGGGTATAACTAAATCCATTATCGGTTATTTCGTTACGCAAACGGCAGCAACTGCTCAACGAATCGGCATTGTCGCTCATGTAGGTGAAAAACGAATGACCTTCGGCATACATTTCGGCCGTAAAGTCGCCATATTCACGATCTTTGGCATCACCGTTCTCGCTCAGTAGAGCCATTGTTTCTACCGGAAATGTAAGTATGGTTTTGGTGCGTTCCTGATTAAACCATTTCATAAACCGTTTTTGCAACCAGTTCATCGATTCCCAATGCGGCTGAGTGCCGTTAGGAAAATAAAATTCGCCGAACAGACTCTCGAAATAATAGCGGTCGTAGTACGAGATGTTCCAGAATACCGCCTGAAAATTGCGCGCTCCCGTAGGTTGATTGATGGAGTACACGATTTGTTCAAAACAATCGGTAATAACTTTGTCGAGCGTGCGTTGTTTTTTGGATAAATCAACAATTCTGTCGGTGTTCAAATAATAGTCGTCGCCAAATTCGAGCCCGATAAAATAATTCATATACATCAAAAATTCGGGTGTGGCACAGGCACCACTCAACATGCTCGAAACCATAAAAACCATATTTATAAAGCCGCCACAGAACGATTTCAGGTTGGTAGGTGCTTTGGAATTGCCACCAATAGAAGCTGTTCCGCTTATCAGCCACGGATACATGGTGATGCTGGCGCAGTAGTTGGCAAGGCTGGTTTCGTCGTTTTTGTAAATGTAATGATTGTTGAGCAAATCAAGATACCTGTCGGAAACTTCTTTGCCATACATATCCTTAATGCGGTCGGTGAGCATTCGGCGATTGAGACGGATGAAGTTGGATTTTGGTAGTTCGCCAATAAGCGTAGCCAGATTCTTGTTTTCTACATTGGCATTGGCATCGAATTTACTGCCGGTGGCGGCATTTTGCGCGTCGCAATAATCCATCAGAAACTGGAGTTTGTCGCGCACCTCGCGATCTTCCAAGTGTTTCTGGCGGTAAATCATATACGCTTTTGCTACGGCATAATAGCGCTCGGACATCAAGGCAATTTCTACCTGATTTTGAATATCTTCCACCGTCACACCATTGCTGATGTTGACCCGGCAAAGGATATTGGCAATAACCTCGTCGGTAGCAAAGCTCCCTACCGATAAAAATGCTTTACGGATAGCATCTTTGATTTTTCCGATCGAAAAAGCTTCTTTCTTTCCGTCTCTTTTGATAATAAATGTTTCCATCTGATATAGTTTTTTCTTTTTAAATATCTTATTTGCAGCAAAAAGAATCAATATTCAAATTGCAAGACAAAGAACAGTACCTTGTTAAGAAGTCAACAAAGCGTTTCTTGAAAATAAACTATAAAACTGGTCGATGAGATAATGACAAGATGTAAAACGATTCCGATTTTGCGCATGCTAAAACTGAAATCATCCTGCTGCCTTTCACCCGAAAGCCCGGAATTATACTGCATACGGCAGGTCTTCTGACTCGCTCCCGTTATTGAACGGCCTTCCCGGCTTCCTCTAACTACTCCAAAGGAGGGTGCAAGAGCCAGTGGCAAAAGTGTTGTTCAAAACGTTTTCCTCTTTCTCCCTCTCCTCAAGGAGAGGATTGGGGTGAGGTTGAGCTTACAGCTACGGGTATAGTTTTCGGATTACACGAAATTCCCTTTTCATTCCTACTAATATGTATATACATTCTTCGGAAACCGTTTGCGATACAAAGATATATTTTTTTATTAGAAAGAATACAAGAATGAAAATAAATAATCGGATTTATTGGCCTTAAGTTTCCATTTATTTATTTTATTGTATTGAATGTTTGACGATTAAAAAATATGAAAACTCAGATAATTTTCAAAAAAAGATATGAGTAATTAATTAAGATGAAATATTAGAAAGAGATTCAGATTGATGCAATTTTCTTTTGTCTGAATTTTCAAACAAAAGAACCAACTAATATGGAAGAATAAAGCTATCGCTATTCTATACCGGATGGCGTATAAAACTCTTTTTGCTTTTCAATTAACTATAAACAATACCAAAATAACTAATAGCTCCATTACCATGTTTGTTGTCGATACTTATCAGTCAAAAAGAAAATACTAGAACCAACAAACTTTAATAAACAAACGAATAAAAACTCAATGTGCCGACGCTACCTACTTATAGGTATTTTGCAGGTAAGAGATGCCTGAAAACGTGGGTTTACGATAATATTAGTTATTTTTGTAAGTCCTTACAAGTTGCAGTTTATACAACTTCATAATTACGGAAAATACATTTGTAAAAACAGTCTTTTTTAATGTCAACAAACAATACATTTTTATCGGATATCGCCACAGGCGATGAAGCCATTATTACAAAAGTTTTAGGGCATGGCGCTTTCAGAAAACGCATCACCGAAATGGGCTTTGTGAAAGGTAAAAAAGTACGCGTTATCAAAAACGCTCCCTTGCAGGATCCGGTAGAATATGAAATAATGGGTTACAATGTGTCATTAAGGCGCAGCGAAGCCGAATTGGTGGAAGTAGTTTCGTCCGACGAAGCAAAAGATCTGCTGGGTATTGAGTTCAATGGCGTTATCGACGAAGAAACTCTCAAGGTATCGGCCATTAAAAAAGGAAAAGTAATCAATGTAGCGCTGGTGGGGAATCCCAATTGCGGCAAGACTACTTTGTTTAATTATGCTTCCGGTTCGCACGAAAGGGTGGGGAACTACGGTGGAGTGACAGTGGATGCCAAAGAAGCCACGATGAAAAAGTTCGACTACGATTTTAAGTTGGTCGATCTGCCGGGAACTTATTCCATCACCGAATATTCGCCCGAAGAACTTTATGTTCGTTCGCACATTACCGAGAAACACCCCGATATTATTATAAATGTGCTTGACGCCTCGAATTTGGAGCGCAATTTTTTTCTGACGACTCAACTTATCGATATGAATATCAAAGTAGTGATTGCTTTGAACATGTACGACGAGCTTGAAAATAAAAAAGTGAAGTTCGATTACAAAGCCTTGGGCGAAATGATCGGTATTCCTATTGTTCCCACCATTGCTTCGAAAGGAAAAGGACTTGACGAATTGTTTGCCAAAGTGATCGACGTTTACGAAGAACGCGACCCCAGCGTGCGACACATTCATATCAATTATGGCAGCCTTATCGAAAAGGCCATCAATACAATACAAGCCGAGATATGGAAAAATCCGGCCATAAGGGTCACACTTTCTTCGCGTTTCATTGCCGTGAAATTGCTCGAAGGCGATAAAGTGACTCACGAATGGTTGAAAAAATACGACAACTACGAAAACATAAAACTTGTAGCCGAAAGAACAATTGCCGCGCTCGAAAAAGAATACGGCGAAAATTCCGAAACCATTATTACCGATGCTAAATACGGATTTATCGATGGTGCACTGAAGGAAACTTACAAGGAACCTAAAGTGGACAAGCGCATCACCAAGCGGCAACTCGATGACATTCTGACGCATCGTTTTTGGGGTTTTCCTATCTTCCTGTTTTTTATGTGGGCTATGTTTCAGGCTACTTTTACCCTTGGTAGTTATCCAATGGATTGGATAGATGCCGGAGTAGGAGCGTTGAGTAACTGGACGCAGGGTGTTATGCCTGAGGGTCCGCTACGCGATTTAATCGTGCAGGGCATCATTGGCGGTTGCGGCGGTGTCATTATTTTTCTGCCCAATATCCTTATCCTGTTCTTTTTCATTTCGCTGATGGAGGACACGGGGTATATGGCCCGCGCATCGTTCATTATGGACAAGTTGATGCACAAAATAGGCTTGCACGGAAAATCATTTATTCCGCTTGTGATGGGTTTCGGTTGTAATGTGCCGGCCATTATGGCCACCCGTACGCTCGATAACAAGAAAGACCGGATTCTGACAATGATTATTACTCCGTTCATGTCGTGCAGTGCGCGTTTGCCGGTGTATGTGTTGCTTATTTCGGCTATTTTCCCCGATTATCAGGGGCTTGTGTTGTTCACTATTTATTTTTCAGGCATTTTGTTGGCTGTTGTCACGGCATTGGTGATGAAAAAAATTGCTTTTGCCAAGAAGGAGGTTCCTTTTGTAATGGAGCTACCGCCTTACCGTAAACCCACGCTCCGCAATACATCCATTCATATGTGGCACAAGGGTGAGCAATACCTTCGGAAAATGGGAACAGTGATTCTGTTTGCTTCTATTCTGATATGGGCGTTGGGTTATTTCCCCCGCAATGTGGAGTATTCGGCCGACTATGATGCACAGATGGCAAGTGTGGAGGCGAATGCCGGAATAAGCCCGGAGAAAAAGTCGGAAATGATCACTTCGCTCAGCATCAGCAAAGAGTCGGAGCGACAGGAGAAATCATACATCGGACAAATGGGACATGCAATAGAGCCACTCATCAGTCCGTTAGGCTATGATTGGAAAATGGGAGTGAGCATTATCACCGGACTGGCCGCCAAAGAAATAGTGGTGAGCACCATGGGTATTCTTTATCATGCCGATATGGAAGCCGACGAGAACTCTTCTACTTTGCAAAACAATATAAAAGAACAAAAGCACAACAGTGGTGTTTTAAAAGGGCAGACTGTATTTACGCCTTTGGTAAGTTTTGGGTTCATGCTCTTTATCCTTATTTATTTCCCCTGTGTGGCGGTGATTGCTGCCATTAAGAAGGAAGCTAACTGGGGATGGGCAATTTTCACAATGGTTTACACCACCGTAATTGCCTGGGTGGTAGCATTTCTTACTTATCAGATTGGTAGTATGTTTTAATTTAGTTACGGGTGACAGAAGGCAAAGGCAGAGGCACAGGCGCAGGCACATGCACATGCACAGGTTTCTTGTCTGAAGTCTAATGTCAAAGGTCTAAAGTCTAAAGTCTGAAGTCTGTAGACCGGAGACTGTAGACTATAGACAGTTCAACGATTCAACATTTAAGTTTTATGATACAGGAGATTTTAGTTTATATCATTATTTTTGCTGCCATTGTTTACGTTGTGTATTCGGTGGTGAGGAGCTTGCGAACGAAGGACAAGGCAAGCTCGGGATGCGACGGCTGCAGCGGTTGCGATCTGAAACATGAAGTGCAAAAAACAAGAACCATCAACAAAAAAGAGCTTAAATACGATTGTAACCACTGAGTGCTTGCCGGCGGCAATGCTGTAAGTGCCGGGGGATTGACGTGTGTGCAGGTAACAGGGGCGGGGCGATGCAGTATGCTACCGACAGGAGTCATGTGCAAGCGGCTTATACCACAAAAAAACTCTCCATCGTTGAAGAGGGAGAGCCTTTCTTAATAAGAGAAAGAAAAAAGATGATTACTTTTTTGAAGCCTCAACAGAAACTTTTCTGAATTCTTTCAATAATTTTTCCAAATCAAGAGAACTTTTGCGGGCACGTGTACCTGCTGCCTTGTTGTTTTTTTCAACCTGCAATTTAGCATCTGTTGCAAATGCATCAAATTCTGCTGTAATTTTTTTTACTAATTCTTCCATTTTTTAGAATTTTATTTTGTTTATAATAAGACTGCAGCTCTACAGCCGGAATATTTACTGCAAATATAATCAATTAGTTTAGTTTATAACCAAATTATTTATAACACAAAATAAATATTTTATGTTAATGTGTTGAAAAAGAAATTTTTTTATCCATTCTTCTTGTTATTTCCGAAAATATTGCCCTGCATAGAGCGGTTTCGGGTTCAGAGTTTCGTGTTCCGAAATTAATTTGAGGATTTGAAGATTTGAAGATTTGAGGAGTTGGTGGAGTTCTGAGTAAGGCGATGCTTCAATTCTTTAGTTATTCATCGATTCAACATCCGGAGACCGGGGACTGTAGACAGTTCAACGATTCAATTGGGTAATAAAGTCTAAAGTCTAAGTCGGAGTGCGACTTTGAGTCGCGCCCCGACTTGGGTTCGTATTCTGTAAAGACGCGCCCCGACTTGTGCTTGCTCCCAACTTTGTGAAGAACTGATCGGATGACTTCGAGTCATCCGATCAATCGGGTAATAAAGTCTAAAGTCAAAAGTCAAAAGTCCGGAAACTATAGGCAGTTCAACAATTCAACGATTCAACAGTTCAACAATCTAACGTCCGGAGACCGGGGACTGTGGACTTCCGACAGTTCAACGATTCAACGATTCAATGCCGATAACTGATCGGATGACTCGAAGTCATCCGATCAATTGGGTTAGTTCAACGATTCAACAGTTCAACGATTCAACAATCTAACGTCCGGAGACTGTAGACCGGGGACTGTAGACTATATACAATTCCACGATTTCACAATTTCGATGAATTGGCTTATTTGTATATACCATCCATGATATTGAAATCTTGGATTTTCAGTTGTGTTCTGATTTTGTTTGCCATTGCTTTTTCGAGCATCGCAAAGGTTTGATCGGTGTTGATTGGTATAAAATTAATTTTCTGTGCGAGTAGATTTGTATGCTGTTTGGTTTCGAAACAATCGGCTGCCATGAGCGTACTCACTGTCTTTATTGTTTCGAGGGTGTCGATGTCAAGTTTTTCGCTCAGTTTTCGTTCCAGTTCTTCGGGGGTCGAATTCCGGTACCTGAGTGGATGTTTACAGAGGTAATCGGAGATAGTTTTTATTATTTGTTTGTCGAACTGACGGAAGGAGGGGCTTCCTTCGGACAGGATGTGGCGATAATTGTCCACCGTATGTTCGTCGGTGCTGTTGTTTTCGGCATCCACATATCCGTATATGCTGTTATTTTTCATAATGAGCCTGTAGTCGCCTCCGGCTTTGAAAATAATTTTTATTGGGGCATGTTTCACTGCGGCTATTATGAAATCGATACTGCGGACGAAGCCCATTTCTTTCTGGTTGAAGTCGGGCACGCGGTATTTGAGCAGCTCCATAAACACAGAGACATTGATTCCCATTTCGTTGAGCTTGCTATAGGTATAGGGATTGGTGATGAGAAAATCGATGATCTCCTGCGATACTTTTTTGACAGTGGCCTCGGAGTTTTCTTTTAGAGGGCTGTACTTGCGGCTGTATGCAGTCAAATAACCGTTTCGGTTATGTTGATCGTCGGCGGGAGTGTTGGGGTTTAGTTCTGGCAGTCCATTTTCGTTGAGCCATATAAAGTCATCGGCGATACTCTCGTACACTTTATTTACGTTTTTACGGTATCCGCATCCTATCACTGTTTTTCCGTATTCGTGCAGTTTGCTTGCGAGCGACGAAAAGCCTCCGTCGCCCGAAACGATGACGAAAATTTCGATGTCGGGTTTGGTGAGGGCTGCCTCGATGGTGTCGATGGCAAGGTGAATGTCCGATGCATTTCGGGTAACGCCTCTGCCGAAACCGAAAATATGTACCGGTGTGATGCCCAGCTCCACCATGTCCTGTTTGAGTTGGCTCAGCCGTGGCAGGCTCCAGTCGGCATAGGCGCGATGAATGGCTATTTCTCCAATGCCCGACTGTTTTATTTGTTCGGCAATGAGTTTGAGCGAGAGATGGTTGAGCAACTCTACATTTGTCAGGCTATAACCCCCGATCAGGTTTTCGATATCATAAAATACAGCTGTATTAAATTTCATGGTTATATGTTTTT
>CAYMHE010000057.1:17378-18874 GCA_964390175.1 uncultured Paludibacter sp. | reverse complement strand
ATGGAAAAAATTATCATCCTCGATTTCGGTTCGCAAACCACACAACTTATAGGTCGCCGTTTGCGCGATTTGAATGAATACTGCGAAATTTTGCCCTACAACAAGTTTCCCGAACAAACCGACGAAATCAAAGGTGTGATTCTTTCGGGCAGCCCCTTTTCGGTGTACGACCCCACAGCTTTCAAAGCCGATTTAAGCGCTATCCGGGCTAAATTTCCTGTGCTCGGCATCTGTTACGGCGCGCAATTTATGGCTTACACGTCGGGTGGAAATGTTGAAGCTGCCGGGTCGCGCGAGTATGGTCGCGCCAATCTGTCGTATATCGACTCAGAAGATCCGCTTTTCAAAGATATTCCTGTCGGATCGCAAATCTGGATGTCGCACGGCGATTCGATTACAAAAATTCCTGATCATTTCAAAAAAATAGCCAGCACCAACGACGTAGAGCTGGCTGCTTATAAAATTGAAGGTGAACCTACCTGGGCTGTTCAGTTTCACCCCGAAGTTTACCACACCCTGGATGGAATTGCCCTGCTCGAAAACTTTCTTAAAATTTGCGGATGTAAACGCGACTGGTCACCAGCTTCGTTTGTAGAAAGTACAGTAGCCGATCTGAAAAAACAACTTGGCAACGACAAAGTGGTATTAGGCCTCTCGGGAGGTGTCGACTCTTCGGTTGCAGCCGTATTGCTACACAAAGCCATTGGCGAAAACCTCACTTGTATATTTGTAGATCATGGTTTATTGCGAAAAAATGAATTCGAAAACGTAATTAAGGATTACGAACACCTCGGCCTGAATGTGATAGGCGTAAATGCCAAAGATCATTTCTATAAAATGCTCGAAGGCGTTTCCGACCCTGAAAAGAAACGAAAAATCATTGGCGCAGGTTTTATCGATGTTTTCGACCAGGAAGCACAAAAAATTGAAGATGTGAAGTGGTTGGCGCAGGGCACCATTTATCCTGACATTATCGAATCGCTTTCTATCACCGGCACTGTGATTAAGTCGCACCACAATGTAGGCGGCCTTCCCGACAAAATGAAACTGAAACTTTGCGAACCGCTTCGTCTCTTGTTCAAGGATGAAGTGCGGAAAGTGGGAACCGAGTTAGGCATGATGCATCATCTGATTAAACGTCAGCCGTTTCCAGGTCCGGGATTGGCTGTCCGCATCCTTGGCGACATCACTGTCGAAAAAGTACGCATTCTACAGGAAGCCGATGACATTTTTATCAACGGACTCCGCGAATGGAACCTGTACGACAAAGTTTGGCAGGCAGGCGTTATTTTACTCCCGGTACAATCAGTAGGCGTTATGGGCGACGAACGCACCTACGAAAATGCCGTTGCCTTACGTGCAGTTACTTCCACCGATGCCATGACAGCCGATTGGGCTCAACTGCCTTATGAATTTTTGGCAAAAATGTCCAACGAAATCATCAACAAGGTAAAAGGCGTCAACCGCGTGGTGTACGACATCAGCTCGAAACCACC
>CAYMHE010000057.1:0-17278 GCA_964390175.1 uncultured Paludibacter sp. | reverse complement strand
GCAGGCGTAACAAAAATCATCCTGCCCAATGTCGACAGCGAATCACTTCCCCGCATGTTGCAGCTCGAGTCGGAATATCCGGGCTACTGTTTTGCTGCCATAGGGCTGCATCCTACAAGCGTGAAGGAGAATTACGCCGTAGAGCTGGCAATTGTAAAAAAGGAATTAGAACGAAGAGAATATATTGCCATTGGCGAAATAGGCATCGATTTGTATTGGGACAAAAGTTTTTTGAAAGAACAAATTCATGTTTTCGCTCAACAAATTGAATGGGCGCTCGAATACAACTTACCAGTCATTATTCATGTGCGCGATTCATTCAGCGAAACTATGCAGGTGTTGGAACAATTTAGGGGGAAAGGGCTCAAAGGAGTTTTTCACAGTTTCACAGGCACCATCGACCAGGCAAGAGAGATTATTGAATTCGGTGGATTTTATATCGGCATCAATGGAATTGTTACGTTTAAAAACTCAGGACTCGATGCCGTGGTGAAGCAAATCGATGCTCAATATTTATTGCTCGAGACCGATGCGCCTTACCTGACGCCCGCACCTTTTCGGGGAAAACGCAACGAAAGCGAACATTTAACTTTAATAGCCGCAAAGCTTGCCACAATATTCGATATCAATTTTAACCAAATAACGGAAATTACAACTGAAAATGCATACAAATTGTTTAAAAAACTGATTTAATCGATTAAATTATCGCATTTTTCGGTCAAAATAAATATTTCTTGCACACAAAATTGAATAATTATATTGTAATTCATAATTTTTTCTTAACTTCGCCCCGATTTGGAGAGGTGCTCGAGTGGTTGAAGAGGTACGCCTGGAAAGCGTATATACGGTGTGGAATCGTATCGAGAGTTCGAATCTCTTCCTCTCCGCAATTTTCTAACAATGAGAGAATTAAAAACAAATAAAATAAAAACAAAAATTAAAAATCTTTAAAAAAAAGTAAAATGAAAAAGGTATTTGCAATCTTATCAATCGTAGCAATTTTCAATTTTGGAAGCACATTGAATGTAGTAGCGCAAGATTCTACTGCAACTGAGCAGGTAGCAGCAACTGATTCGGCTGTGGCTGTAACTGACACAACTCAGGTTACCGAGGAAGCGGCAGCTCCAGTAGCAGAAGAAGGTGGTATGCACAAAGCGTTGAAACAAAAATTTATTGAAGGGGGCGCCGGCTGGATGGCTCCAATCGCATTCTGTCTTATCGTAGGTTTGGCTCTTTGTATCGAACGTATTCTTTATTTGAGTCTTTCTTCTACAAACACAAAAAAATTATTAAACAACATCGAAGAAGCATGGAACAAAGGTGGTGTTAACGCAGCTCTTGAAGTTTGTCGCAACACTCGTGGACCAGTTGCATCTATCTTCTACCAGGGACTTTCTCGTTACGACGAAGGTATCGATGTAGTTGAAAAAACAGTTGCTTCATATGGTGGAGTTCAACTTGGTTTATTAGAAAAAAATCTTACATGGGTATCGTTGTTCATTACACTTTCTCCAAGTTTAGGTTTCTTGGGAACAGTAGTAGGTATGATTCAGGCATTCGATAAAATCCAACAAGTAGGTGATATCTCTGCAACAGTAGTAGCAGGTGGTATGAAAGTGGCCCTTTTGACTACAGTATTTGGTCTTATCGTTGCAATGATTCTTCAGGTATTCTTTAACTACATCCTTACTTTGATTGAAAGCATGACCAATGACATGGAAGACTCTTCTATCTCATTACTTGATATCATTGTTAAACACGAAAAAAAATAATCTTCAAAAGTTTTTGATATGTCAAAATTAATTGGAAATATATCTAAATTCACAATATTAGTTCTGGGAATAATCTCTGTCATTTTAGTGGCATTGATTTATTTCGGAGGTAATGCAGAATCATTGATTGTCGGAGAGGACAGTTTAACGGTTCCTAAATTCACTGACACCTTAATTTACTGGTGTTATATTTTAATTGCACTTACAATTTGTATAACCTTAGGATTTTCACTGTTCGGTTTCGTAAAGAAACTCATTGAAAGCCCAAAAGATGGAGTTAAATCTCTTGCTGTTATAGCTGTATTTGTTGTATTGTTCGTAGTTGCCTGGTTACTGGGAAGCTCAGAAAAAGTTTCTATTATCGGATACGAAGGTACCGATAACGTAGGCTTCTGGGCTCAGTTTACCGATATGATTATCTATGCAACATATGCATTATTTATTGCTATTATCGGTACAATTGCCGGAGCAGGTATTTATACAAAACTCAAATAAAAGAGTAAAACTTTAAGTAAGAATAATTAAAAATCATGGGAAAGAAAAGAAAAACCAGCGAGATTAACTCAAGTTCGATGGCGGATATTGCGTTTTTGCTCTTGATTTTCTTCCTTGTAACCACCTCAATGAGTACAACTACAGGTCTATCGAGAAGGCTTCCGCCTCCTCTTCCACCTGATCAGGTTATACCTCCTGTCGACGTTAACAAACGAAACATCTTCGTTGTTAAGGTAAACAGTCAGAATCAGTTGATGGTACAGGGAGAACTAATGGAATTGCAAGATTTACGTCAGAAGACAAAAGAATTCATTAAAAACGAAAATGATGATCCTCATTTGCCTGCAAAAATCGAAGAAAACATACCTTTACTTGGCACAATGTCCATTACTAAAGATCATGTTATTTCGCTTCAGAACGACGTAGATACACAATATCAAGCATATATTAACGTTCAGAACGAGTTGGTAGCTGCCTACAATGAATTGCGTAACGAATTAGCCAAAGAAAAATTTGGTGCTGGTTACGACGAACTTAATGAAGATCAACAAAAAGCAGTTCAGTCTGTATATCCTCAAAAGATATCAGAAGCCGAACCAAAAAATTATGGAGGAGTTAAATAAATGGCAAAAATCAGAAAAGACGCAGAAAGAGAAACGCCTGCATTAGCAACTTCGTCGTTACCCGATATTATTTTTATGTTCTTGTTCTTCTTTATGGCTGTTACTACAATGAAAGAGGTTACTTTTAAAGTAAGAGTATCGCCTCCTATGGCTACAGAAGTACAAAAACTGGAAAATAAATCGCTTACTCGATATGTGTACGTAGGGAAACCAATGGCTCAGTATACCAAAGCTTTTGGTTCTGAAACCCGTATTCAGTTAGGTGACGCTTTTGCCGATATTAATGAATTGCAGGACTTCATTGTAAGCGAACGCAGTGCAATGAACGAAAACGATCAAAATTTATTGACTGTATCGATCAAAGCTGATAAAGACACCAAAATGGGTGTTATTAACGACATTAAACAAACTTTGCGTAAAGCTTACGCTTTGAAAATTGTTTATTCGGCTAATAAACGTAACACTCCGTAAGTGTAATAGATATCAAATCAAAAAAAACCGTGAAAATAATTTTTCACGGTTTTTTTATGTTTATAAAACGAATTAAAAATAGAATGAGTAAGCAATTACCCACAAACCATCTCCGATCATAAATCGAGTAGTCCCTCGGGTAATTTCACGGAAATAGTCTTTTTCTTATGATCAACAGCCTGAATATAATCCAAACCGAATGGAATAAGCAGTTCGTCCTCATCCTTACGATCGATCACAAGTAAAGTATTTTCGGTAGTTTGATCTACTTCGGTAATCAATCCAATTTCGCCACTTACTTCGTCAATCAGCAAAAAACCAACAAAGTAATCGAGCTCTATTTCTTCTGCTTCTACCTTATCGAGGTATTTCTTCTGCACATACAAAGTTAAGCCCGAAAAAGCCCTGGCTTGTTCATCAGACTGAATACCCTCAAACTTAATCATACCGGTGCTACCTGACTTAAAACGGTATTCGTCGATATAAAAAGGAACAAATATACCTTGAATCTCGATGATCATAAAATCGATATCTTCGGTATCAAATATGTCGGTAGTAAAGCTGAAAGTCATCTCACCGCTCACACCATGCGGTTTTACAATCTCGCCTATCGGAAAAACATCTTCTTTTAATATCATAAATACAATAATTCTTATTCAAACAATAAACATCAAGCGGCAAAAGTAATTAAAAAAAACAATCTGCAATAAAGAAAAATGCTTTCTTATCGATTTGTCAATTAATATGTTCATTTATGTCAAAAAATACACAAAGCATTTTTTATATTGATTTATCTTTGAGCCTGTTATAAAAAGCCAATAATAAACATTGTATTGCATTAAAACAGAACAAATTAATACAACGAACGCAAAACAATGAATTCATCAGGCCTAATTAAGCCACAACATTAGGCAGTACAAAGCGTTAAATAAAAAAGAATTGAAAACAAAATAATATGACACAACAATTAAGGAAAAAAATCTTTCCTCTACTGGTTTCACTGTTAATATCAAGCATTGCATTTGCAGGCAATTACAACACCATTTCCAAAAAAGAGATTCAATCGTATTATAAAAATCTCCCCTTCGAAATGGAAATTATCAAAGTGCCTGTTTTTAAAAAGAACGAGGTTCGTATTACTGAATTCGGAGCTGTAGGCGATGGAGTCACACTTAACACACTTGCCTTCGAAAAAGCAATCAAGCACATCACATCAAAAGGCGGTGGTACCATCATTATCCCCGAAGGCATCTGGCTTACCGGCCCCATTACTTTAGTGAGCAATATCCATTTGTTTACAGAGCAAAACTCATTTATTATTTTCACCCCTGACTTTAATCAGTACCCAATAGTTGATGCAATATTCGAAGGATTAAACACAAAACGTTGCCAGTCGCCCATTTCGGCGAAGAATGCAACCAATATCGCCATAACGGGATATGGAATCTTTGATGGCTCAGGAGATGCATGGAGACCGGTAAAAAAAGACAAGATGACCGATCGACAATTTAAAAACCTTATTAAAAGCGGAGGAGTACTAAGTCCGGATAAAAAAACATGGTTTCCATCAGAAGCTTCGCGTCGGGCACAGGAAATGTGTGTCGACCAAAATGTACCAGTTGGTCCAACCACCGATGTAGAATGGAACGAAATAAGAGATTTCCTTCGACCTGTAATGCTTAATTTTGTACATTGTAAAAATATTTTGCTCGACGGAGTAACCTTTCAAAACTCACCTGCATGGAACATCCATCCTTTGATGTCGGAAAACATTATTCTTAACAAAGTAACAGTGCGTAATCCATGGTATTCGCAAAATGGAGATGGCATCGATCTGGAGTCCTGCAAAAACACATTGATTGTCAACTCGAGTTTCGACGTAGGCGATGATGCTATTTGTATGAAATCGGGGAAAAACGAAGATGGAAGAGCCCGAAATATTCCAACAGAAAATGTAATTGTTGAAAATTGTGTCGTGTATCACGGACATGGTGGATTTGTTGTGGGCAGCGAAATGTCGGGCGACGTACGCAACATCAAAGTAAGTAAATGCAGGTTTCTGGGCACCGATGTTGGCTTGCGTTTTAAAAGCACACGTGGACGTGGAGGTGTTGTCGAAAACATTCACATACAGGACATTTTGATGACCGACATCCCTACAGATCCTCTGCTTTTCGACTTGTATTATGGAGGCAAAGGTACCACCGACGACGATTATACCGAAATGCAGGACACTGAAGAGGTAATTCCCCAGGTAACGATTGAAACCCCGGCATTCAAAAATATTTTCATAAAAAATATAGTTTCCACCAACTCAAACAGAGCTATGTTTTTCAACGGTTTACCCGAAATGCGCGTTAAAAATGTAGTCATCGAAAACTCTACATTCACATCGGTTATCGGAGCCGTCATTAATCAAACTTCGGGCGTAACAATGAAGAATATCAAAATTGAACATAAAAAAGGAGATATACTGCAAATTAAAAATGTGGATAACGGACTTTTTGAAAACATCACTAACTTTAAAGGAGAGAAATTACCAATTTTAAAAGAGGGAGTAAATAAAGATATTATTGTAAAATAACATCCGTTTTCTCAAATCAGACCGAAACGCAAAGATTACTTTTGGTATCTTTGCGTTTTTGTCAGTAACACCCTACAAAAGAATAAATTCCATGAAAACAAGAATTCTTATTGCTTTATTGCTTGGCACAACCGTCATGGCACAAAGCGCCAAATTGAGCCTTACTGCCAAAAACCCGAATAATATTGATATTAAAGATGCGTCTGTAGTAGTACGTTTCGATGATCTGAAAAAAATATCGCCAGCAAATCTTGAGAAAACAGCTGTTTATATAGATGGCAAACAAATTAGCAGTCAACTCGATGACCTGAATAAAGATGGCATCATAGATGAGCTGATATTTCTACTTGATTTCAAAGCCAACGAGAGCAGAAAAGTGACGATAAAAACAATATCACAAAAAAAACGACTGAAGTTTCCGACCGAAGTATATGCCGACCTGATTGTAAAGGAGAAAGATGGTTCACATAAATTTGTCACCGAAGTTTCGTCAACTCAAAATAACATGTACAACGCTTTGCATCACCACGGCGTGGCTTTCGAATCGTCGCTCATTGGATATCGGATTTACTTCGACAACAAAAGTACGATTGACATTTATGGAAAGAAAAAGCAGCAACTTGAGCTCGCTGCTACCGGTTGGTATCCTACCGACGAACAAGCAGCTGCAGGTTTTGGCGATGATGTACTCCGTGTGTTCGGATCGGTTGGCGTGGGTACTGTGAAAGGCTGGAATGGCAAAAAAGCAACTCACATTGATAAATTCGATAAACGAACCCAACGGATTGTAGCTACCGGAAACCTGCGCACCATTGTAGAAAGCGAAGTGGAAGGTTGGGCATACGAAAATAAGAAAATAAACATGAAAGTTCGCTACACGCTTTATGCCCGCCACCGCGATGCCATATGCGAAGTAATCGCTTCGGAAGATATTAACAATCTGGCTACAGGCGTGCAGACAATAGCCGGAGGACCAACCTTTAAAACATCAAAGGGCTTAGTTGGGTCGTGGGGTACCGATTTTCCCGTAACGGATACTTTGAAATACGAAAAACAAAGCTGTGGACTCGGCGTTTATGTTCCCGTACCATTTGTTGGTACGCAGGTAAACGAAGGGCTCAACAACTTAGTGCTAATGCCCTACAAAAAAGGAGAAATTCTTCGATTTTACCTGACGGCGGCTGCCCAGAAAGAAGAATACACAGCTTTTGATTCGGCCGAACAATTTTTCAGCTATCTCGAACAATGGAAAAAAGGATTAAAGCCCATTGAAGTGAATTACTAAATTTACTCTTTCAGGCGTTTCAACAATAATTCCACTCCTTTTTCAACATCGTTGGTTTCCTGTAAGGCTTTGATAAATGCGCTTCCAATAATGGCTCCCGACGAGTAGCGATTCACCATATCGCGTGTCGATTTATTTGAAATACCGAAACCTATCAACCGTGGATTCTTAAGATTCATTGCATTAATACGATTAAAGTACTCCACTTTGCTGTCGAAAGACTGCTGCGTACCGGTAACCGCTGCCGACGACACCATATAAATGAAACCATTTGTATTGTCGTCGATTTGGCGAATACGTTCGTCGGAGGTTTCGGGGGTAATAAGGAAAATAAATTCAAGGCCGTAACGTTCGGTGACTTCCTTGTATTCAGCCAAATAATCACTCATTGGTAAATCAGGAACAATCATTCCATCCACTCCCACCCGGCTGCATTCACGGCAAAAATCCTCAAATCCGAATTGAATAATCGGATTGAGATAGCCCATCATCACCAACGGAATATGGATATGTTCGCGCACTTCGGTAAGCTGATCGAAAAGTTTACGGATACTCATTCCGTTTTTCAATGCCTGCTGACCACTGTTTTGAATCACAATCCCATCCGCCATCGGATCGGAGAAAGGAATTCCAATCTCCACCAGATCGACGCCATTGGCTTGCAAAGATTTCAAAACAGGCAAAGTATCATCAAGTTTAGGAAAACCTGCTGTAAAATATACTGAGAGGATATTTCCTTTTTTCTGTTCAAATAATTGATTTATTCTGTTCATAATGTTTATATCTAAAGTTGATATCAATAAAGTGTATCAACTGTCATTTTTGTTTTGTTGGTAAACAATTATCTCAATTCCTTTAAAAAAGCACTTAATAGCTCCACTGACTTCTCTCCCGGGCGGATTTCAAATTTACTATTCAAATCGACGCCTGTAAATTTCGGATGATTGATCTTCAAAATTGCTTCAACATCATCGGCTGCAATACCACCACTCAAAAGGAAAGGTGTCTCGCCTCTGTATTCTTCCAGCATTTCCCAGTTAAATTTCAGTCCCGAACCACCATACGCATCAGTTTTTGTATCGAACAAAAAATAATCGCAGACACCTTCGTATCGTTTTGCAGGAATGAAATTAATAGCTTCCGCTATCGGGAAAGCCTTTATTACAATCAGTCCTGCCTCTTTTAGTTGAGCACACATGCTTACCATTTCGGAGCCATGCAGCTGTACTCCATTCAATTTGTATTTATAAACTACTGTAAGAATATTTTCAAGATCTTCATTCACAAAAACCCCGATTTTTTTGATCGACGTCGGAATGGCATCCAATGTTTCCAGGCTTAACGGTTCGGCAAACCGTGGAGATTTAGTATAAAAAATAAATCCCATAAAATCGGGATGCAGAGCCGCTACAGCCTGTATATTTCCGGGATATTTCATCCCACAAACTTTGACAAGCCGCTCTTTACTTTCCATAAAAGAACGAGTTGAAATGGTATCTGACTCTGAATTTTTCATCACATTACAAGTTTAAAGTCACCTTAAGCCGGATTTAATGAACTGATAAAATTTACCAGTGCCGATGCCGGATTTTCTTCTTTCATGAAATTTTCGCCCATAAGGAAGCCCTTATAACCTACAGCACGCAGTTCTCTGACAGTTTCAATTTTCGAAATTCCACTTTCGCTCACTTTTACAAACTGATCGGGAATAAGCGCTGCCAGATCGAACGAGGTTTGGATACTTTGTTCAAACGTTTTAAGATTTCGGTTATTCACGCCCAACATATCTACAAAATCGTTGGCATGCCCCAGTTCTTGTTCATTGTGCACTTCAAGCAATACTTCGAGGCCAAGTTCATGCGCTTTACTTGCCAACTCTAAGGTTTGTTTCACTGTGAGCGCTGCTGCAATCAGCAAAACAACATCGGCACCCATAGCTTTAGCTTCGTAAAGCTGATATTCATCAATCATAAAATCTTTCCGCAACACTGGACAAGCGACAAACTGACGCGCAGCCATAATATCGAGTGGCGAGCCGCCAAAAAACTCCGAATCGGTAAGGATAGAAATGCCCGAAGCACCTGCAGCGCTATATCCGGCCGCTACCTCAACAACATCAGCCTCCTCGTTGATCCAACCCAACGAAGGTGATTTACGTTTAAACTCTGAAATAATGCCCGATTCCGAATTCAGCAAACTTTCTTTCATCGATAAACATTTTCGCCCATACAAAGGTGCATTGACCAGTGCCGATAAAGGAGCCGATATCTTGCGTGAAACTACTTCAGCTCGCTTACTTTCAATTATTTTGTCTAAAATTGTCATTCTTATTTTTGATAAATGTGTGCTTTTTTAATAAGCTAACATATAACTATGTTTCCGGGTTCCAATATTATTTATAAATCTCGATAAATTTTTCAAATGCTCTTTTGGCCGAACCATTGACCAATGCATCTGCAGCCTCGGCCTTGCACTGTTCCAGTGTTTTCATCGGACAACGCGTTTGAATGGCAAAAGCAGCATTAACAACCACTGCGTTTCGTTGCGCTTCAGTAGCCTTATTATCAAGCACATTGATAAATATCTTTGCTGCCTCGTCCACGGTATTGCCACCCCACAATTCCTCTTGTCGAATTGTTTTAAATCCAAGTTGCTCGGGCGTAAAAACAAACTCACCAGCATTGTTTGTAATTTTACAAACATCCGTAAGCGATATTTCATCGTAGCCATCGAGCGAATGTACAATGCTGTAATTTACGCCCAGATTTTGATAAATATAGGTATAAAGTCGCATCATTTTCAGGTTGTACACACCAAGACATTGATAATGTGGTCGAACCGGACTAATCAGTGGTCCAAGTACATTAAAAAAAGTACGGACACCCAGGTTTTTGCGCACAGGAGCCACATTTTTCATGGCCGGATTGCAAAAAGGAGCATGCAAATAAGCAAAACCCGCTTCGTCGAGCGAACGTTTCACAACATTAATATCGGTAGTGAATTTTGCTCCGAAATACTCCAGCACATTCGACGATCCACTCACCGAAGTGGCTCCGTAATTTCCATGCTTTGCAACGGTGTAACCGGCACCAGCCACCGTAAAGCAACTGCAAGTGGAAATATTGAAAGTATTTTTACCATCACCACCCGTTCCTACAATGTCAAGCGGGTCAAATTCAGACAAATTCATCGGTATTGCCATCTCCAACAATGCATCACGAAAACCAATCACCTCATTTAACTCGATGCTTCGCATAAGAAAGACCGAAATAAAAGCAGCTATTTCAGATTCGTTGTATTTTCCGGCAGCTATATTGGTCATCACCGCAGCTGCCTCATTACGCGTAAGCGACTGGTGATTAAAAAGTTGATTTAGTATTTGTTTCATAAAGCCTCCTCCCGACCTCCCCCAAAGGGGGAGGAGAAACGGGTATAATATGATTTGAGTTCAAACTAAAATATTTCAAATTTATAAAAACTTTGGAAATACGCCCTATTCCCTTCCTTCGGAAAAGTTCGGGGAGGATAACCAGTTTTTAAGCATTTGCTCACCGTCCGGCGTCAATACCGATTCGGGATGGAACTGAACGCCACGTACATCGTATTCTTTGTGCGCCAAAGCCATAATCATTCCTTCTTCATCCACGGCTGTAATTGTAAGGCATTCGGGCAAAGTTGCTTTTTCGGCTGCCCACGAATGGTAACGCCCCACTTCGAGTCGCTTTGGCAAACCATCGAACAACACATCTTTTTCTAACACATCCACCATTGAACTGATACCGTGGTGTACTTCCGAAAGATTGATAAGTGTTCCGCCAAAGGCTTCGGCTATAGCCTGCTCGCCCAAACACACGCCAAGTATACTCTTCGAAGGCGCATAAGTTCGGATAACGTCGAGCAGAATACCTGATTCCGAAGGAATTCCTGGTCCTGGCGAAAGAATTATTTTATCAAAACGGGCAATGTCCCCGAGTGTAATTTTATCGTTGCGATGTACTTCCACATCGTCATATCCCAACTTTTTGACAGCATGTACCAAATTATAGGTAAATGAGTCATAGTTATCAAAAACAAGTATTTTCATGAGTAGTATGTCTAATTTCTGAGGTCAAAAGTCAAAAGAACCTTTGCATCAAATTAATTATTTTAAAATTGTAAATTATCCACCTTTTATTTCCCGGAAGCCACTTCCACAGCACGTTTCAAGGCTGCCAGTTTATTATTTACTTCCTGCAATTCGCTTTCTTCGTCCGATTTGGCAACAACGCCGGCGCCGGCCTGATAATAAAGCGTATTGTTTTTACTTACAAACGAACGAATGGTAATGGCCTGGTTGAAACTTCCATCGAAACCGATATATCCTAAACAACCACCGTAAGGTCCACGATCATGAGGTTCGATCTTATCAATCAGCTGCATGGCCTTTATCTTTGGAGCTCCCGAAAGCGTTCCGGCAGGGAAAGTATCAGCAAAAAGTTTTATAATCTTTGTCTCAGGCTTCATTTTTCCGCTTACACTCGACACCAAATGTAACACATGCGAATAGTACTGTACTTCGCGAAACACTTCCACTTCCACCTGATCGGTATTACGACTGAGATCGTTACGAGCTAAATCTACCAACATCACATGTTCAGCATTCTCCTTTTTGTCGTTACGCAGTTTTTCGGCCAACTGAAAATCTTTTTCGTCGTCGCCGGTGCGTCTGAAAGTTCCGGCAATAGGTTTAATATAGGCCTTCTGTTTTTTCACATCGACCACCAAATGCGCTTCGGGAGAAGAACCAAAAATACGGAAATCGCCAAAATTGAAGTAAAAAAGATAAGGCGAAGGATTCACCGAACGTAAAGTACGATAAAGCATAAAATCATCGCCTTTGTATTGCTGATAGAAACGGCGCGAAAGCACTATCTGAAACACATTTCCTTTCTGACACTCTTGCTTTCCACGTGTCACCATGCGTTTAAAGTCTTCGTCAGAAATATCGCATTTTTCATCGCCTATTGCTTCGAATTGGTAAGTTGCCACATTGTTGTTCTCCAGAATACGTTCGATGCTCTGAATAGCCGAACTTTCACCTTCAAGAAGATTTTCAATGATTGTCAGTTCGTTATTGAAATGATTAATGGCAATGATGTATTTAAAAAAAACATAATGTAATCCCGGCATATCGCCTGGTACAGTGTTGCGTGCCGAAAGCTTCACATCTTCGAAGTATTGAACCGATTCATAAGAAGTATAACCGAAAAGCCCGTTGATATTGAGTTTGCTTTCGTTTTCTGCAATTTCAAATTCTTTCAGAAACACATCGAAGCGATCGGCCACAGTGAGCGGATCAACCACCTGCGTTTCCACCTGAACACCATTGGGATATTCCTCAACAATCAAAAAATTATTCACAGATATACCACCAATCGGACTGAAACCGATATAGGAATAGCTATTTTCGAGTCCATGATAGTCCGAACTTTCGAGCAACACTGAATTGGTGTACAAATCACGCACTTTCAGATAAATACCTACCGGGGTTTGTAAATCGGCAAGCATTGTTTTTGATTTAACAAAAAGTCGGCCCCCTAACCCTCTAAAGGGGGAATTAAGGTTAGCATCGTCTGATATTTTTTTTTCTTTATTCATAATGCTCTAAATATCTTGTTTTAATAATCAATAGTAATATTTCATTCTCCTTCTGGAGATTATGGGGCGGTTTTAAAATGTTTTACATAGGTGTCCATATCTTTATCTCCTCTGCCCGAAACCGTAACTACAACAATATCATCCGGTTTGAAGTTCTGTTTTTCTTTTTTCAAAATGGCCAATGCATGTGCCGATTCGATAGCAGGAATAATACCCTCGAGTTTCGTTAGTTCAAAAGCGGCTTCGAGCGCCTCATCATCGTTCACAGGATATACCTTTGTACGACCGGCTCGTGCCAGAAAAGCGTGAGCTGGTCCAATACCGGGATAATCCAACCCAGCAGAAATGGAATAGGGTTCGGTAATCTGTCCATCTGCATCCTGCATCAACAAAGTTTTTGCTCCGTGAATAATTCCCACACTTCCGAGCGTAATTGTTGCAGCTGTTTCGGTAGTTTCAACGCCCATCCCGCCAGCTTCGGCCGAAATTATGTTCACTCGCTCATCATTAAGATAATGATAATAAGTTCCCATAGCATTGCTGCCACCGCCCACGCAGGCAATCAAATGATCGGGATAATCGCGCCCTGTTTGTTCATTGAGCTGCTCTTTTATCTCTTCGCTGATCACCGACTGAAAAAATCCCACCATATCGGGATATGGATGTGGTCCAACGGTAGAACCAATGATGTAAAATGAATCGGGATTAGAGCACCAATACCGAATGGCTTCGTTGGTGGCATCTTTCAATGTCATATTTCCGCTCGTTACCGGCTCCACTGTTGCTCCGAGCATGCGCATTTTCTGAACGTTCAGGAACTGACGTTCCACATCTGTTTTGCCCATGAACACAATGCATTCAAGCCCCATCAAGGCACAAGCTGTGGCTGTGGCTACGCCATGTTGTCCGGCGCCTGTTTCGGCTATGATACGCGTTTTTCCCATGCGTCTGGCCAATAGAATTTGCCCCAGAGCATTGTTTATTTTATGTGCGCCTGTATGATTCAGGTCCTCGCGCTTGAGGTAAATGTTAGTTTCATAAATTGCCGACAAACGCCTGGCAAAATACAATGGCGATGGCCGGCCTACATAGTTTTTGAGCAAGTCGTAGTATTCTGCTCTGAACAAAGCATCGTCCTTGATCGCAAAATAGGCTTCTTTCAGTCGCTCCACTGTTCCGTGCAAAATTTCGGGAATATAAGCTCCGCCAAACTCGCCGTAATAACCGTTGTTATCTATTGAATAATCCATATATTGATTAAATAATAATTGTAAATGACTAAATTGTAAATAAAAAAAGGCTTATCGTGAGTAACGACAAGCCTTTTTATAGATCATTATATTTCTTCTGACATACATATAGGAAGTTCCGCTCACGATTGGGTTATTCGTAAGTGCCACCACCAAAATTTATTAATTGTCAGAGTTGTTTTCATTTCTGTTTGTTTTACGGGGACAAAGATGACAAATTATTTTTATTTACGCAAGAAAAATATCAAATTTTTTATTTTCTAATTTTCAAGCTACTGGTACAGATGGGAAAAAATGTAAGTGAATACTCGCCTGTGCTATTGTTATTCGCACAATTTATCAGTAAAAAGTACGCCCTGTAAATGATCAAATTCGTGCTGAAAAATAACAGCTACAAAATTATCCTGACGCGAATAACCCACCAGTTTCTCTCTTAGCTTTTCACCATTTTCGTTCAGATACTCCACTTCTACCCAGGGATAACGAATTGAATTACCTGACACATTCGGAATAGACAAACAACCATCACGTTCGAAACAAATGGTTTCGTCGGCACGATTTACGATTTTGGGGTTGATGGCCACTTCCACAGGCGCATTTGGCTGATCCACCCTTACAAAAAGAAAAATATTCCGCGAAATTCCGATTTGAGGTGCTGCTATACCAACGCCTGATTCAGCAAACATAGTTGCTTTCATTCTTGAAATAAGTTTTTTGATAATTTCTTTGTCCTGACTGAACTTTAAATCTTTACAGGACTGACGCAACACAGTAGCATCCTGCTCATTGGTAGTAAGCAATACCCTGAAAGGAGTTAATTCTCCTGCACTCTCTATGTGTTTTATTTCTGAATTCGTCATTTTTTGTAATGTATTGCAGGAGTACAGCAAGATAAGTGTACAAAGCAGTAATAAGTATTTTTGCATATAAGACTTTTTAAGACAGCAGTTCTGAATCAGAATATTGGCTTTCAGATCAAAGCTTCGAAGTAATAATAAATCAGGAATCCGGCAACGATAAGTTTAGAAATAGTGCCCAATAAAAATCCAACAAACGCTCCAAAGGCAGCACGTAAAGCTTCTTTGTTGCTTTTGTTTCCTGACAATTCTCCGAGCAAAGCTCCCACAAAAGGACCAAGTATTATTCCCCAGGGCCCGGCAAACAATCCTGCTATCAAGCCGAGCGAACTTCCCCAAACGCCACGCTTGGATCCGCCAAATTTCTTCGTTCCCCAGATGGGAACAAAATAATCGAACAATTGCACAACTACGACTACCACGGCCCAAAACACAAGAAACTGTGTAGAAAACTGAACCTTTTCGGTAAGATGCAAGAGAATAATACCCACATAACTAAGTGGCGTCCCCGGCAAAACAGGCAACACCGACCCCAAAAGTCCGACCAACAAAAACAAACCAGCAAGTAGTATAAGAAAAATGTCCATTCTGAATTGTAGTTTTCTTACTTTACAATAAATATTTTACAAATATAACCAAAAGTAAAAAGACAAGTTCATTCGGCAAATAAAAAACAATGAAATCAGCACAAAATTTTAGATCAGGAATTCAATTACTTGAGAAATTCCGCAGCTTTTGAAAACACCTGTTCAAATGATGCATCAACTTTTTTTCTGTCGATTCGTCCGTTGACTGGAAATGGATTTTCGTGCGTATAATCGAAATCAAAATCAAGAAGGTCAATGCATTTATGTGCCAGCTCCATCCCCAGCGCCTTTTCGACACCCTGATAGGGAATCACCACATCGCGTTGTAACGAAATGCCCGACAATCTCTTTTTCAATGCATTAAAAAAAAGAACCCGCTCTGTTGCATTTCTTTCAGGAGCAATCATACTGTAAAACGAACGAAACGCTTTGTCGCACCCATCCTGTTCATTTTGAGCAGGAAAATCATTCAGGTAATAACTGAACAAACGATCAAAAGCTTGCTTGTCCATTATGGTACGCGACTGTCCAAACATATCGCTGAAAATGCTGCCACCACAAAACATAAAAAGCTTCGCATCCGAAAATAAATTTCCGGGATTTGTCATAAAAATAATTTGCGACAGAAATGCTCCAATGGAGTAAGCAAACACATCCACCTTCGTATTTTCGCAAAACAACGGATGATTCCCGCTTTTAATATCGGTGACAAGTTGAGTAATATCGTCAACACTTTGGCGCCCCGAACTATAGAAACGATAAGGAGCTTGCGTAATACGCTCACTTAAAGCCACATTTGCGAGACTCAACGATCTATCGTTGGCATTTCGTCTTTTCCGTAAATCGTAAATAGCATGCAGATAGCGCGGATCGGACCACGAAGCAGGCGAGCGGTTGATGTGAAAAGCAATCGGGAAAAGTACCACTGTTTTACCGGTTGAGTTGCATAAAAACTCAGCCCAGGTAAGGTATTTATTCCAATTCCGTTCGTTGAGTCCGTGCATCAACAAAATGACATCTGCGGACTTCTCAACTCCCGCCGGAACAAAAACAGGATAAGTAAAACTTTTGTTTTCGGTTACATTATCGCTGAATAAATTTTCAGTTCCGGAGGCATTAAAATACGATTTCGGTTGGCTCCGAAAATTATAAAACCTAATTGTCGATGTGCTTGCCGGCAATGCGGTGGGAACACCCCAATCAAAAACAGTATTCAACAACCCAAAACGTTCAGTATAATTCATCATTAAAGCATTTAAAAACAATGACAAAGAAACATCATAGTCGCTGCAAAACCAATTTAGCGGGAAGTAAATTATATAAAGGGGACAAAGTGGAGGGATATGGGGTGAATAATGCAATAGAGGGACGAAAAATAAAATTTCAGGGATCAATGAAGTTGGCAGTTTGTGGATTTCCTCCAGTTTTATGGATTCCCTCTATTTTTAAATGGAGGCTTTATGAATTCCCTCCTGCTTTATGAATTCCCTCCTGCTTTAGCTGGAGGATAACAATATTAAATATCAATATTGGCTTTAGCCAAATTCTATCTTTTTTAATTGTTTGGCTAAAGCCCATTTTCTTTATTCATCTTTGAAGAATGGGCTAAAGCCCAATCCAATTCATAGAGTCTACATCCCCTTTATCATCCCCTCAATAAACGCCACTTCTTCTTCGCTTAATCCATACTTAGCATACAGCTGGCGGTCGATATCGG
>CAYMHE010000056.1:0-19020 GCA_964390175.1 uncultured Paludibacter sp. | reverse complement strand
CAACAATAATTCTAAAATATTCTGTATCATCTATTTAGGGGTGCTGAGTAGTTACTAGTTTTTAGGGTTTTGTTTTTTTGTGAATTCATACAAAAATTAACGTGGCAAATATATGCAACAAATCTTTAATTATATGTAGATTTTTTGACAAAAAATGTGTAAAAACATCATTTTGAAAACCTTAAAAAACAATTATTGACTTAAATAACCAAATAAATATCAGGAGAGTAAACAGACAAGAAATGTACATCTTGCCCCGAAAACACATACCTTGAGGCATAAATACATAAATAGAAAAGACAAAAAATGATCCCGATTGAAAATGCCAACTTAGTTAAATTGTCCTTAGCAAACCAATCAAAACACAGCACTTAAAAGAACAAAACAATCAATGACAGATGAGTTTTTCAACCTCTTTATACTCACGAATGGCATTGGCCGGCATTTTTTCGGCTTTATCGCCAAAACTATACATAGCACGTTCCGGCTCAATTGTTACTCTTGTTTCATCGAGCATTTTAGCATTAAGAGAAAAAATATCTATAAAAAAATCGTACACTGCTTTACGTTTATTCACACCAAAATCATGAGCTTCGGTAGGCAAATGCACATTACTTATCTGACGAGCAGCGTTATAAAAACCGAAAATGCGTTGCAGGTACGGATATTCGAGCCAGGGCACTGAAGCTGTCCAATCTTTTCCATCCGAAATAATGCAAACAGGCTTAAGGGCAAAAGTGGCCATCAACTCCGCATTATTTGTACCTCCGCAGGCAAGCGATACAGGCATTCCGCTTTCGCACGGACAACCACCATCGAAATGCGAAGCCAAACTTACAGTTGGACAGGCCGCCGTCAATCGGTCATCGAGTACCGAGAGCAAAACTACCTGCGAACCTCCGCCCGAACCTCCATTGGTAGCTACACGCTTATGATCAACATCTTTTCGAGCCATCATAAAATCAAGAATCGTTATTCCATTTATAATCTGCACGATATGCGCAACAGAAGTTCGATGAGCTGCAGACGATACCTGCAAAGCCGATTCGCCCCAGCCAAACAAATCATAACTCACACAAATGGCGCCCATACGAGCCAAAGTAGCAAAACGCGTCTGTTCATCGCGGTTATAGCGTCCACCTGCCCAATGTCCGTTAGGACAAAGTATCAGCGCTTTTTTCCCTTTCACCAAAGGCGCGTAAATTGATCCGTTCACATACAAACCTGATAATGTTTCGATGGCAAAATTTTGAACCGAATAACCATCGTATTTTCGAACAGGTGATAAAACCGGAGCTGAGTGAGTGCGCCGGGCGAGTACCGCATCAATCTGCAAACGCTCACGCACTTCCTTTTTCAATACAGCCCGACGAGCCATCCATGTTGTCGAGTCATTGTATAATGTATTGAGATACGCCAACATTTTCACGCCATCATCAGGTGTTCTGCGCGGATATTCGTAAGCTTTTATTCTGTAAGTATTCTCGTTTTGTTTGCTAAATTTATAATCGAAAACAGACAGCACATTTGTCAATGACTCCTCCACCGAATACGGACGAATGCGAAAATCGGCAAACGGCAGTATTCGTCCAGTAGTATCAGCCTCGTATTTCAATTTCACATTGAACCGCGTGCTTATTTCCTGTAAAACCTGCCCGAGTGGCTTAGCAAATTGGGTTTCGTAGGATTGAGCAAAAAAAGAAATGCTGACAAAAAGAAAACAAAAACTCACACCAATACCTTTTAATGAAGTCTTAAAAT
This sequence comes from uncultured Paludibacter sp., assembly GCA_964390175.1. Lineage (GTDB taxonomy): Bacteria > Bacteroidota > Bacteroidia > Bacteroidales > Paludibacteraceae > Paludibacter. The sequence goes on along the minus strand of CAYMHE010000056.1, from coordinate 17,259 downwards.
ACAATCCGCCAGAAATCTTCTTAGTTATTTTCATATTATTTCAAAAAAAATAAAATTCAATTTTTATATAACAAAACCTGATCGTCAGGTTCAAACGCAAAGATAGTGATCCTTTCAGAATAAACTTTTTAAATGAGCAATAAAAATATTGAGATCATTACAGTGGTACAAGTCTTCAGTATCTTCAAAAAAAAAGACACCCCAAAAGTCTCTGTAAAACTTCCGGGGTGTCTTTTAAAATCAATATTTTCAGTTTATTTCAATGCTTCCAACGCTTTAGCAATGGCTTTTTGAATGCCGGCCGGGTTTTTACCTCCTGCCGAAGCAAAGAAAGGTTGTCCGCCACCGCCACCTTGAATTTCTTTGGCAGCTTCGCGGGCAATGTTGGTCGCATTTAGTCCGCCTGCAACAAGGTCGTCGCTCAGTAATACGGTCAGCGATGGCTTGCCATCGGCCACACAACCCGCTACAAAAAATAGTTTTTCTGCTTGCACATTTCGTATCTGGAATGCCAATGTTTTGGTCTGATCGGCAGTAAGACTTCCTTCGTATTGAATCACTTTAAAGCCTTTTACGACCGTTGCTTCAGCCAGCAATTTATCGCGCAGCGTCATGATCTTTTCATGAACAAATGCTTCTACCTGTTTTTTCAGATCGGCACTTTCTTCGCTCAACCGGCGAATAGCAGTAAGCACATCAGGCGCATTGTTCAGAAGTTCTTTGGCCTCGCCAATAGTTTCCTGTTGTTTGTCTAACAATTCTTCTACAGCTTTTCCCGTAATAGCTTCGATACGTCGGATACCGGCTGCGATAGAGCTTTCGGCTACTACGCGTACCAATCCGATATTTCCGGTAGCGCTTACGTGTGTTCCTCCACAAAGTTCCACAGAGCTTCCAAACTGAATAACACGAACCGTTTCACCGTATTTTTCACCAAAAAGAGCCATAGCTCCCATAGCCTGTGCTTCGGCAATCGGTGTTTCGCGACGTTCCTGCAATGGGTAGTTTTCGCGAATCTTGCGATTGGCAATAGCTTCTACCGCACGAATTTCTTCTTTTGTTAGTTTCTGGAAGTGTGAGAAGTCGAAACGTAATGCATCGGGACTTACAAACGAACCTTTTTGTTCCACATGTGTGCCCAGTACTTCGCGCAATGCTTCGTGCAACAAGTGCGTAGCCGAGTGGTTACATTCAGTTGCTTTGCGTTTTTCCACATCAATAACAGCTGTAAAAACTTCCGTTACATCTGTGGGTAGATTTTTTGCAATATGTACGGCTAAGTTATTTTCTTTCTTCGTTTCAATAATTTCTATGGTTTCATTGTCCGATTTCAACACACCGCAATCACCTACCTGACCACCCATTTCGGCATAGAAAGGCGTTTTTGAGAGAACGATCTGGTAATATTCCTGATTTTTCTGCTTTACTTTGCGGTAACGCAGAATTTCTGTATCAGCTTCGTTGAAGTCATATCCTACAAATTCACTGTCACCTTCGCGAACGGTTACCCAGTCGCCTGTTTCGGTAGCAGCAGCATTGCGCGCACGTTCTTTTTGTTTTTGCATTTCGGCATTGAATTCGTCGATATTTACTGTGAAACTATTTTCACGCAAAATCAATTCAGTCAAATCCAATGGAAATCCGAAAGTGTCGTAAAGAGTAAAGGCTACTTTGCCTTCAATCTCTGTTTTACCAGCATTTTTCGAATCGGCCATCACTTTGTCCAGCAATTTAATACCGGTTTCGAGTGTGCGTAAGAACGATTCTTCTTCTTCTTTGATTACTTTTTCAATCAGCGTTTTTTGCGAAACCAGTTCCGGATATGCTTTACCCATGTTTTCGCTCAACACAGTGATGAGGTTGTACATGAAAGCATGACGTTGTCCGAGGAAGGTATAACCGTAACGTACTGCACGACGCAAAATACGACGGATTACATAACCGGCTTTGGCATTCGAAGGCAACTGACCATCGGTAATGGAGAAAGCAATTGTACGAATATGATCGGCAATCACACGCATGGCGATGTCTATTTTTTCGTCTTTGCCATATTCGGCTCCACAAACGCGACCAATTTCGGCAATGATAGGAGTGAAAACGTCAGTGTCATAATTCGACTGAACACCCTGCATGGCCATACACAAACGTTCGAAGCCCATGCCGGTATCAATCACCTTGGCAGGAAGTCCTTCGAGCGAGCCATCGGCTTTGCGGTTGTATTGCATAAACACATTGTTCCAAATCTCAATCACCTGCGGGTGACTTCCGTTTACAAGCGTCAGACCGTCAATTTGAGCGCGGTCTTCGTTGCTACGGATATCGATATGAATTTCGGAGCAGGGGCCACATGGTCCTGTGTCTCCCATTTCCCAGAAATTATCTTTCTTATTTCCATTGATAATACGATCTTTTGGTAAAAATTGTTCCCAAATCGCCGCAGCTTCATCGTCTCGCTCCAGGCCTTCGGCAGCGTAACCTTCGAAAACGGTTACATAAAGGCGATCTTTGTCCAGTTTGAGCACTTCTGTAAGATACTCCCAGGCCCATTCGATGGCTTCTTTTTTGAAATAATCGCCAAACGACCAGTTACCCAACATTTCGAACATGGTGTGGTGATAGGTATCATGCCCAACTTCCTCCAGGTCGTTGTGCTTGCCGCTTACGCGTAAACATTTTTGAGAATCGGCCACACGGGCATATTTAATGGGGTCGTTACCCAAAATAATGTTTTTGAACTGATTCATTCCGGCATTAGTAAACATCAAAGTAGGATCATCTTTGATAACCATGGGTGCCGACGGAACAATTTTGTGGTCTTTCGATGCAAAAAAATCGAGAAAAGATTGACGAATTTCTTGTGAAGTCATATTTTATGTCTATTGTCTAAAGTCAATGGTCTAATGTCTTCTATCATAGTTCTAAAGTTCGGATTTATTCCGATCTGACTTTCGACTTTTGACTTTCGACTTTCGACCTTTCTGTCTTGTAGGTTAATAATATCAAATTTGGACTGCAAAAATACTCCAAATTTATTACTTTTGCATCAAAACCGAATATAAAAGTTTAGATTTGTAGTCTATTCTTCAATAACTAATATTCAGAATTCTTGTATTTTGTGTATTTCCATGCACAAAATTTCGTTTCAGACACACGACAAAGGTCCTTATGGCAAAAAAAATAAAATTCCATTTCAACACCGAAACATTAAATTATGAGCCTATAATTCAATCATTTGCTCATAAATTAAAGCAAGTGCTCATCCATCTTTTTTCGGGAGCATCATTGGGAGTTATATTTTTTCTTATTTTCGTTTCCACTTTCGATTCTCCTCAGGAAAAACAACTTGGCGTAGAAAAAAGTCGAATGCAGGCGCAGTATAAAATTCTGCAACGCCAGCTCAACGAAGTACAGGAAGTAATGAGCGACCTTCAGCAAAGAGATGACAACTTTTATCGGGTTGTATTTCAGGCCGAACCCATAGCTCTCGATGTTCGCAAGGCCACTGCCGCGAACGAAGAGTATTACAAACAATTGATGGACATGACCAACTCTGAAATTGTTATTGAAACCACAAAAAAGTTAAACGAATTACGTAAACAGGTATATATCCAGTCAAAATCCTACGACGATCTTATTATTTTATCCAAAAATAAAGAAGCTATGCTTGAGTGTATTCCGGCCATACAACCGGTGCTGAACAAAGACCTCACACGCATGGCTTCGGGCTATGGCTGGCGTATCGACCCTGTTTACCACACCCGCCGCTTCCATCAGGGAATGGACTTTACGGCTCCTGTTGGAACTGATATTTATGCCACCGGAAATGGAACAGTAGTGAGTTCAGGCTGGAAACAGGGCTATGGAAATTGCGTTGAAATCAACCACGGATTTGGCTATCTTACTTTGTACGGTCATATGAGTAAAATCAAAGTTCGCGTCGGTCAGAAAGTGAAACGCGGCGAAGTGATAGGGCTTGTAGGAAGTACCGGAAAATCGACAGGTCCGCACTTGCACTACGAAGTACACCTGAGAGGCGAAATTATGAATCCTCAAAATTATTACTTCCTCGACCTGTCTCCTGCCGAATACGACAAAATGGTTCAGATGAGCAATAACTCAGGACAAATGTTTGACTAGTGCTTAGTACAAATCAAAAAAAAGGAACAAAGCTCAACACATCTGATTTTATAAAATTATGATCAACAGCAAAAATACAAACCCATCAAGTGGTCCCATCGGAATTTTCGATTCGGGTTACGGAGGTTTAACCATTTTGGAAAAAATCCGGGCTGAACTTCCGGAATACGACTATATTTATTTAGGCGACAATGCCCGTACACCCTACGGCACGCGTTCGTTTGATGTAGTTTACAAATACACTTTGGAATGTGTAACTAAACTTTTCGAAATGGGCTGCCACTTGGTTATTTTGGCTTGCAACACTGCTTCGGCCAAAGCCTTACGAACCATTCAACAGCAGGACTTACCTTTGCTCGATCCTGAACGACGCGTATTGGGCGTTATCCGTCCGACCGTCGAAGCAATAGGATCAAAAACCAAAAGCAAGCACATTGGGCTGTTGGCAACAACGGGAACTGTTCAATCGGACTCCTACCCGCTCGAAATAAATAAGTTATACAAAGAGATCATTGTCACTTCCGAAGCATGTCCACTATGGGTTCCGATTATTGAGAACAACGAACACAATTCGGATGGCGCCGATTATTTTGTAAGAAAGAACCTTGAAAATTTGCTGAAATCGGATCCTGAGATTGACACTTTGATGCTTGGCTGCACACACTATCCGCTTATGCTGGATAAAATTAAGAAATACACCCCTTCCGGAATCACAATTATTTCACAGGGCGAATTGGTGGCAGCAAGTTTGAGCGCTTACCTTAAGCGCCATCCCGAGATGGACGCTAAATGCACAAAGAACAGTTCTATTCGTTATTTTACAACTGAATCGGTTGATAAGTTCTCGTCGTCAGCTTCAATATTCCTCAACGAGGCAATTGTAGCCGAACATCTCGATATTGATTAAAAAAAATCCTGCAAGCAAAACTTACAGGACTTTTTTTAATCATTTCTAGTTTTATTCGGAAACCGGCCCATTCCCATTTCGGGGACCTTTCCGTTTCTCCATGCGTTCTTTCATCTTTGCCTGACGTTCGGCACGGATTGCTTGTAGCTTTTCGAACTTTTCTTTTCCTACAATACTCTGTAGTTCTGCATCTTCGGCCTTGCGCTGCTGTTCAAATTTCAGCTTACGTTCTTCAGCTATTTTTCCTCTTTCTTCTTTTAGCTTCTGATTTTCAGCTTTTAATTCTTCCCGTTTTTTATCTTGCTTTTCGAACAAAGCTTCCACCTTTGCCTTTTCGGCATCAGTAAGCTCAAGTTGAGTAGCCAAATGCGCAGCACGCTCCTTTGCGCTCAGTTGCATTCCAAATCCTCTTTCTCCACGAGGTGGACGCTGATCCTGTGCATTTACTGCAAAACTCATTGTAAAAATAGCCGCAAGAGCTAACATAACATACTTTCTCATAAATTCAATTTTTAAAATTGTAAAACATTGTTGTTGTATTTTGTTAGCTTTGACTTTAGATTCTTTTATAGGTTTAATCGAATAGATGCGATTTACAACAATTAACAAAGCAAATCAAAAAGCCTAAGCACTTTTGCGTCAGAAAATAAACAATACACTACCTGACTAAACCGAATATTTCAACAATGCCGGAATTATGAGTTTTTTAGCAACAGAAACAGCCGATAGGCACAATTATTTCTTTTTGAGCAAAACCTCTTCGATGGCTTGTTTGAAAGCATCTTTCGGCATAGCGCCCTGAGCCATCTGCGGATTTTCGCCTACCGGACAGAACAAAATGGTAGGAATGCTGCGAATGCCAAAAGCAGCCGCCAGTTCCTGTTCCTTTTCGGTATCAATTTTATAAATATAAATCTGACCATCATATTCTTTTGCCAAATCTTCCAATATAGGAGCTATTGTTTTACATGGACCGCACCACGAGGCATAAAAATCGATAATACAAGGCTTATCGCCCAGATATTTCCACTCGGTCGGGTTGGCTTCGTAATTAGCCACTTTAGTTAAAAACTCAGCTTTGGTTAAATGAATTGTTCCCATTTTTTTTTCTTCTTTTGTTGTTGTTACATCCTGATTATTTTCTTTTGTTTTACCAGCACAAGCGGTAAAAGCAATAAGGGCGAGCACCAAGGTTGCTCCGAATAGTTTTCTCATATTGATTTATTATTACATTTTCTTATTTATATTATCCGTAATTCATATGTATTTACAAGGCACATCCCCAGATAGATGGTTCATCGTATTCTACATTATTTTGTTCCTGAGGAATTTCTGTCCAACCCAACCCATCAAGTGTCGAAGCTATTTGGTCACGTGTCACTTCATCAGTGTGATTCACCACAATCATTCCTTCAATTCTATCCATTTCGGCGCCAAAAACCCCTCGAAGTGTTCCGAGTGTTTTCAGCACTTTGTTGTCGCAAGTCATGCACTGCGACTTTGAAACATAAAATGTACTATACATCTGTTTTAGCTTTATTAGGTTCGTATTTATCAAATTTCATCACCTGCTTTTCATTCTTTTTCGGAACATTCGTTGCACACGACCCTCTGGGGCAACCAATATTAAATACAGCCTGCACCATAAAAAATACAGCTCCGAACAAATATATATTTTCCTTCGTCGAAAAATAGCCTATCAGCATGAGCGCCCCAAACACAAGCTTGATGATCCGGGCGAGGTCCCATGACAAAAAATATTTTTTAATCATTTCCATCTTTTTTGTCTTCTTTTTTTCGAAATAAATCAAAAAGCAAATACCCAATTATCGCACCATAAGCAATGCTAATGTACGGATTTGAAGTGATTGGGCAAGTACCACTCTGACAACCAATATAATAATAGTATAGAAAACCGCCCAATGCGCCAACAACTATTCCTATTATTTTCAGTATATGTTTTACTACAAAATCTTTCACCATAATTTTTGTTTTTAACCTGTTACATGTTCATTCCAACATATTTTCATATATTATTCAGAAAAAAAATCAAGCACAATTACAAGAACGGATACAATCCAGAATTTGCACAATATGCTTATTTTTAAGAGAATAATAACAATTCTTTCCATCCCGCCTACAGTTCAAAATGCCTTTGGCCCGCATATCGGTAAGATGATGCGATAACAACGACTGCTCACATTTTAACTCCTCTACAAGTTGCGAAACGTTTAATTCATCGCGTCCCGAAAGCAAAGAAATAACACACAATCTTGTTCCATTCGAAATAGCCTTAAGAACATAAGCTGCATCTTCCATTTGTTTTATTTCTGTATTTTGATCCATGTTTGAAATTTTGCACAAATATATGAACATTTATTCATATGAACAAAATATTATGATTTTTTTTGAAATAACCCAATAAAAAAACGTAATATAAAAAAGAATAAGGTTTAAATAAGTATGTAGCGGAACTTTTTAAAGAAAAAAAGTATCTTTGTGGGCTAATTGAAAAACGATGAATCAACAGGTTACAAAAATATGTAAAGATTTCATATCCGAACTGAACGAAGCAATCGGAGAACAAAAGGCAGAAAATATTTTTATTCTGACCGATGACAATACACGTCAGTACTGTTTACCTTTGGTGCTACAATCAGACCGGCTAAGGGACAGTCATTTAATATGTATTCCCAGTGGAGATGAGAACAAAAATGTAGACTCAGCAGTACTTATCTGGAAGTTTCTGAGCGAACATGGAGCCAACAGAAAATCGCTCATGATCAATGTTGGCGGTGGAATGATTACTGACATTGGCGGGTTTGCAGCATCTACATTCAAAAGGGGCATTCGCTACATCAATATTTCTACTTCGCTTTTAGGAGCTGTAGATGCAGCTACAGGTGGAAAAACAGGCATCAACTTTCTGGGATTGAAAAACGAAATTGGTGTTTTTGCACCGGCCGATGAAGTGCTTATCAATATTGATTTTTTCAGAACCCTTGATGATAAAAACCTTCGTTCGGGCTATGCCGAAATGGTGAAACATGCATTGATTGATACCCGCAGCGAGTGGAATAAAATTCTTAAGTTTGATCTGGAAACCATCAACTTTGAAAGTTTGCGCGACCTAGTGGACACAAGCATACGAATAAAAGAACGCATTGTGGCACAAGATCCGAAAGAACAAGGCATACGTAAAGCATTAAACCTCGGGCATACCATCGGACACGCATTCGAAAGCCTGTCGTACAAAACCGAAAAACCGGCATTACACGGATATGCTGTCATGTGGGGGCTTCTTTGCGAGCTGTATTTATCCCACGTAAAACTAAATTTTCCAAAAGATGACTTACTTAAGTTAAAACAGCTAATAAAAGAGTATTACGGTACGTTTAGTATTGATTGCAACGATTATGAGGCTTTATTTGAATTAATGACACATGACAAGAAAAACGATTCGAACGAAATAAATTTCACTCTTTTATCGGACATCGGAGAAATACATATCAACCAGACCGCTTCGAAGGAAGAGATTTACGAATGTTTCGATTTTTTTGGAGGCTGCTAAAAACACTTTCGTAAGATTGTTATTTCACTAAAAAATAAGTTTTATTTATGAAAAAAACTTTGATTATAGGCGCCAGCAATAATCCTGAGCGCTACGCTTACAAAGCCGCCGAGCGTTTGTTGGCTCACGGCCACGAAATTGAATTGCTGGGGTTACGCCCTGATGTGATTTTTGGTAAAACTATTGATACTGACAAGAAAAGATACGAAGCACTCGACACTGTAACACTTTATGTTGGCCCACAGAGGCAGCCAGAGTATTACGACTACATTATTTCGCTCAAACCTAAGCGTGTGGTCTTTAATCCGGGAACAGAGAATGCAGAATTCGAAAGCCTGCTGAAAGAAAACGGCATTGAGACAGAAGAAGCCTGTACGCTTGTCCTTCTCGGAACAGGTCAGTATTAATGTGGTAAATAGCAAATAATAAGATAGCAACTGGTAATTATGAAAATAGCATTAATAGGATACGGAAAAATGGGCAAAACGATTGAACGCATTGCCCGGGAAAGAGGACACGAAATTGTGTCGGTGATTGACATTGAAAATACAGCAGACTTCGAGTCGGTAGCCTTCAAAAGCGCCGATGTAGCCATAGAATTTACAGCTCCTAAGGTAGCTTTGTCGAATATCCGCAAGACTTTTGCAGCAGGCGTTCCCATAGTATCGGGCACTACCGGTTGGAGCGAACATTTGCCAGAAGTAAAAAAGGAAGTGGCCGAAAATGGATATACGCTTTTCTGGGCTTCGAACTACAGCCTGGGAGTCAACATTTTTGCAGCTGTAAATAAGTACCTGGCTAAAATAATGAACGATTTCCCTGTGTATAACGTGGAAATGACCGAAGTGCATCACACACAAAAGCTGGATGCACCCAGTGGAACAGCCATCACGCTGGCCGAGGGCATTATTGCCAATATCAACAGAAAAAGCAATTGGACCCTCGACACTGAAAAAGAATCGACCGACATTGCTATCAAAGCCATCCGCGAAGGTCAGGTTCCGGGCATCCACACCATTCGTTACGAATCGGAAGTAGATTTTATCGAAATTACTCACGAACTGAAAAACCGTGAAAGTCTGGCATTGGGAGCCGTATTGGCTGCCGAGTTTACTGCTGGCAAAAAAGGTTTTCTGGGCATGGAGGATTTATTGAAATTTTAATATATAATTTAGCTGTCATAGCTATTTTATTCAAAACAAACAATTTATTAGTTTCAAACTCAAACAACATCTAATAAAATATTCAATATGAGCACCGAACAAACAGGTTCACGATTTCGTCGACCACTGAAACAATGGATCAAAGCCAGCGCATGGAGTCTTATTTACATTCTTTTTGTGGCGTGGGTAGGCAATTTCTGGTGGTTACTTTTACTGCCTGTCATTATTGACTCATTCATCTCCAAATACATTCCCTGGACATGGTGGAAAAAATCGAAAAACAAATCATTTGTAGCCGTAATGGGCTGGGTCGATGCCATAGTTTTTGCTTTGGTAGCTGTCTATTTCATTAACACATTCTTATTCCAGAATTATCAGATACCATCGTCGTCGCTCGAAAAGTCATTGTTAGTAGGCGATTTTCTGTTTGTCAGCAAAGCCAGTTACGGACCACGCGTACCAAACACACCGCTCTCATTTCCATTGGTACAGCACACTTTTCCGGTGACCAACACCAAATCGTTTATCGAAACACCCCAGTGGGAATACAAACGACTGAAAGGTTTTGACACAATAGACCGCAATGATATTGTAGTTTTCAATTTCCCTACAGGCGACACAGTAGCTGTGAAAAAAGAAAATCCTGATTATTACACAAGCTGCTATTACGAAGGGCTTTCTTCTATTAAAATTAAGAATCCGGAGGCCAACCCAACTTACGAAGAATGTTTGGCCGTTGGGCGAAAAATAGTACGTTCGAAGACCCAGGAATATGGCGAAATCATTTATCGCCCTGTGGATCGCCGTGAAAACTATGTAAAACGTTGTGTCGGCATTTCGGGTGACTGGATTGAAATAAAAAACAACCAGATGTTTATCAACGGTGAAAAACAAGAGGAAATTCCCGGAGTACAGTTCAATTATTTTGTTCAGACAGATGGAACTTCAATCATCAGCACGTTGGATAAACTTGAAATCAGCATGGATGACAGAATGCTGATCGACAATTTACAATATGCCGAAGGAATTAAGTCATTAGGATTCAATCCAGAAATGCCATTGTACCATTTACCTCTTACACAGGCCGCTTACAACACCTTGCTCAATACAGCCGGTGTGGTTAGCATTCAGATCGAGACAGTGAATCAAACGGGAGATGTTTTTCCACTTGCAGGCAATAAACCATGGACACGCGACAACTACGGACCAATTTATGTTCCGAAAAAAGGCGCTAAGCTGGCATTAAACGCTTACAATTATCCGATTTACGAAAGAATTATTCGCGATTACGAGAAAAACAGCTTCGAGATGAAGGATGGAAAGTTTTTTGTAAACGGAAAACAGGCAACTACTTACCAGTTCAAAATGGATTATTACTGGATGATGGGCGATAACCGTCACAACTCTCTTGATTCGCGCTACTGGGGATTTGTTCCCGAAGATCATGTTGTTGGTCGTCCGGTGTTGGTTTGGCTTTCGCTCAACAAGGACAAAGGCTGGTTCGATGGCAAAATCCGTTTCAACAGGTTCTTTAAAAATGCAGAACGATAAATTCATTCTTTCAACTGCATACCTGGCTCCGATAGAATATTATGTTGTTTTGGCAAATTCAGAACGAATTTTGCTGGAACAACATGAATATTACCAGAAACAATCCTACAGAAACCGTTGTAGAATAGCAACGGCCAATGGAATAATGGATTTGAGCATACCGGTGGACAGCGCAGGAAAAACACCCATACGCGACCTTCGGATATCGGATCACAACAACTGGCAAACACATCACTGGCGATCCATAGAGACCGCCTATAATTCAAGTCCGTTTTTTGAATATTATTTTGACGATTTAAAACCTTTTTTTGAAAAAAAATGGGTATTTTTGTGGGACTTTAACACAGCAATACAGCAAACGATCTTAGAATTACTTGAATTGGATGTCAAAATAACTCCTACTGACAAGTACGAAACAGAGCATTCGGAACGAATGATTGATTTTCGTGACAAAATACATCCCAAGAAGGAAGCATTTATTGAAATCAAGCCGTATTATCAGGTTTTCGAACAAAAGTTTGGATTCATTCCCCACTTAAGTATTCTTGATTTGCTTTTCAATATGGGAAACGAAGCGCAACTTACTATAGGAAATCAGCTGATCAAAATTGACTAAAAAAAGTCAATAATTGGCTGACAAATAGAACTAAAAAAATTACAATATGGAACAAATGGATTGGAGTAATCTCGGATTCGGTTACATGAAAACCGATTTCAATATCAGGTGCACCTACAAAAACGGAGCATGGGGCGACCTGGAAGTACATGATAGTGAATACATGACATTGCACATGGCGGCAACAGCTTTGCACTACGGACAGGAATCGTTCGAAGGGCTCAAAGCATTTCGTGGAAAAGATGGAAAAATTCGTATTTTCCGGATGCGTGACAATGCTTTACGTATGCAAGATTCGAGCGAAGGCACTGTTATGGCTAAAGTTCCTGTTGAAAAATTCGAAGAAGCAGTAGTAAAAGCAGTAAAACTCAACGAACGTTTTGTACCGCCCTACGAATCGGGTGCATCTTTGTACATACGTCCTGTTCTTTTTGGAAGTGGACCTCAGGTGGGCGTTAAGCCAGCCGACGAATATATGTTTATTGTTTTTGTAACGCCGGTAGGACCTTATTTCAAAGGAGGATTTCAAACAACACCATTTGTAATCATGCGTCAGTACGACCGTTCGGCACCATTGGGCATGGGAAAATACAAAGTAGGCGGAAACTACGCGGCCAGCTTGGTGGCAGGACAACATGCGCACGAACTGGGCTATTCGAATGTATTTTATTTAGATGCCAAAGAAAAAAAATACATCGACGAATGCGGTGCAGCCAACTTTTTTGGAATAAAAAATAATACTTACATCACTCCGGAATCAACATCCATTCTACCTTCGATTACAAACAAAAGTTTAATGGTATTGGCCGAAGAAATGGGTATGAAAGTAGAACGACGTCACATTCCGGTGGAAGAGCTTTCTACATTTGAGGAAGCGGGTGCCTGTGGAACTGCCGCTGTGATCAGCCCGATTGAACGCATCGACGACTTTGATGAAAAAGTTTCGTATGTTTTCACACACGATGGAAAACCCGGTGTCATCAGCACTAAACTCTATCAAAAACTACGCGGTATTCAGTACGGCGACGAACCCGACACACATAATTGGATTACAGTATTATAACAACAAAAAAGGGAGTCAATCGACTCCCTTTTTTGTTCTTAATTCTGACATGACATTACTCTCCATCAATTTTAATATCTCTGATCATCAACTGGATATTCGTATTTCCGTTGAATGTATTTTCTTCTATTGTATAACAGATATCAAGAGGATTCAGCGCTTTCAGATGATCATTGTAAGCATACATCCTGAAGGCAATGCCGTTCATTACATTTTCGGAACTCGAATCAACAAGCTCGAGTTTAAGATGCTCCTGCTCCTTCCCTACCAAGCGACTTGTACCGTAATCGAAAACTTTTTTAGAGGCAAAAACCGGTTTCATATTTCCGGGACCAAAAGGGCCAAATTGCTTCAATACTCTAAAAAACTTAGGTGTAATATCTTTGAATTCGAGCAAGGCATCTATTTCAATCTGAGGATAGGTTTGTTCTTCGAGAATAGTTTCCGAAACGAATTGCTCGAAGCGTTCAGTGAAAAGCGGTATGTTCTCTTCTTTCATCGAAAGCCCTGCTGCATACATATGTCCTCCAAAAGTTTCGAGCAAATCGCGGCAAGAATCAATAGCCTTGTAAATATCGAAGCCGGGAACTGAACGGGCTGAACCGGAAGCCAAACCATTTGAATTTGTAAGCACAATAGAAGGCTTGTAATATTCCTCCGACAAACGTGAAGCGACAATACCTATAACGCCTTTGTGCCAATCGGGTTTGTGAACAACTATTGACCTACGCGTAGCATAACGCTCGTCCGACGCAATTAGCGCTATCGCTTCGTCTGTAATATTTTTGTCTAAATCCTTGCGGTCATTATTATACTCGTTGATCGTATCGCTTTTTTCTTTTGCAAAAACAGGATTAGACGAAACCAGTAATTCTACTGCTTCCGAGGCCAGCTTCATACGTCCGGAGGCATTGATACGTGGCCCGATTTTAAATACAATATCACTGATTGTGATTTCCTTATCGGTGAGTCCGCACACCTCAAGAATGCCTTTAAGTCCAACACTCGGATTACTATTGATTTGTTTCAATCCAAAAAAAGCAAGAATTCTGTTCTCACCGGTAATGGGCACAATGTCCGAAGCGATGCTTAGCGCCAGTAAATCGAGTAAAGGAGTGAGCTGAGCGAAATCGATATTGTTGACAATTGCAAATGCCTGCATTAATTTAAACCCTACCCCACATCCCGAAAGATGTTTGTAGGGATAATTACAATCATCGCGTTTGGGGTCAAGTACAGCCACTGCAGGTGGTAAAACCGCATCCGGAGTGTGGTGGTCACAAATTACAAAGTCAACACCAAGCGAAGACGCATATTTAACTTTTTCGACGGCCTTAATTCCACAGTCCAATGCAATAATGAGCTTGAAACCATTTTGAGCCGCATAATCAATTCCCTGAATAGAAATACCATAACCCTCGTTGTAACGATCGGGGATATAAAAATCAATATTGTTATGAAACTTTTGCAGGAATTTATATACCAACGACACAGAAGTAGTTCCATCAACATCGTAATCGCCATATACCATTATTTTTTCGTTATGGCGCATGGCTTTTGTAAGTCTTTCGACCGCTTTGTCCATATCAGCCATTAAAAACGGGTCATGTAAATTGGCTAAATCAGGACGAAAGAAGTTACGGGCATCATCATAAGTAAAAATCTCCCTTTGAACCAGTAGCTGCGATAAAACAGGACTGATGCTTAACTCATCTGCTAATTTATTCTGTATCTCACATTGTTGTTCCGAAAGGGTTGTGTAAATCCATTTATTTATCATTATTTTTAATTTTTTTATCTCAATATGAAATAAAAACCGTCTAAGTAAAAAATCAACCCCTCACATTCAACAACTTAGATTCTCTGCAAAAAGCAGGAGAAATAGTTTAAATTTCAGTAAAAGAAACAGCCATCAAGCACATTGGTTCAACATATAAAAAAATGGCCTTTTCAAACCGTAAAATTATACATTTTTTTTAAATGTGGCAAGTTAATAATAAACAGCCGACTTTGCATCTAAATTAATATTTTTCAAGAATAAAATCAACAATTTGAGTATTTACATTGCTCTGTAACCTCTTAAAATAATACCGTTTCTGAAAAAACCCGATCAAAAAAAGGTTATCTTTGCAATCGCACAATCAGAAAACTAAAGCATAAAAAATCAAACCGACAGAAATAAACCTTACGCAAAAAAAAAATAAAATGGTCATATTGACGTTATTAAATATTCAAGCAATAAAACATCAGCAACCACTCTGATAATAAGCATGGAAGAAGAAAAACAAGACATTAAAAAAGCTGTTGAAACACTAAGGGCCGGAGCTGTAGTTCTTTTCGCCTCCGAATATGGTTGGGGATTTGGATGTGATGCTACCAAAAGCGAAGCTGTGGATAAACTACTGGCCATAACACAATCATCATCAACAGAAAATATTGTAGTACTTATCGATAATGCATCCAAACTACAAACCTACCTCGATGAAGTACCGGACATGGCCTGGGATTTAATTGATCTGTCCGAAAAAGCAATAACAATTATTTATTCCTCTACACGAAATCTTGCTCAAAACATATTAACAAAAGATGCAGCGGTAGCCATAATGGTGACAACTGATCATTTTGCAAAAGCAATTTGTGCTCAGTTTCGGAATCCTATTGCTTTTTTAACCACAACATCTGCATCAAAAACAACAGCAACGCTACTTTCTGAAATTAGCAATACTGCTATATCATCAGCAGATTATGTAGTTAAAACTCAGCAAGCAAAGAAAAACACAGCCCAGCTACCGGCATTGATAAAACTCAAAAAAGGAAATTTATTTGAGATCATAAGAAAATAAAAAATGAACAAGCGAAATCTTTTGATAAAATTTGTGATGTACGACCTTTTGGCCGCTATCATCGTATGGATACTCTTTATGCTGTTCCGCCGTACGGTAAACGACGCACAAATTTTCGAAAACATTCGTATTTTCATACCCAACTACAATTATTTTACAAGTTTACTCATATTCCCACTCGCTTGCGTTTTTATCCATTTTTTGTCGGGGTTTTATTTACATCCTGAGAAACAGTCGCAAGCATCAGGTTTCTTTTCCACTTTAGCTGCATCAGCCATAATCTCGACAGCAATATTTTTTATTTTAATGCTCGACGACATTGTTGTATCATATCAATACTACTACTATTCGTTGCTCGTACTTTTTGGCTTGCTTTTTTCAATCACCTTTGTATTCCGATCCTTTATTATTGCCCAAATCAACCAAAACTACAAAACAAAGAAATGGTGCATCAACACAATAATCATTGGCACCGGAGTAAATGCAAACAAAATTGCAGAGGAACTCAAGGCTAATTCAAAACGAAATACTGTGGTTGGCTTTGTAAGCGTGGATCATCACAGCTCAGTACCTGCCCAACAAATTCTGGGATCCATCAATCAGATCGACACAATAATTTCAGAAAACAAAGTAGAAGAAGCTATTATTGCACTCGAGAATGCTGATGAGCAAAAACTCTTTAGTTATATCAACTGCCTGTACCGTTACAATATCGACATCCGATTTACCCCGCGACTTTACGAAATACTAACCGGAAGCGCACGTATCAATACAATAGGAATGAGTCCGCTTGTGAGCATCACCACACTGAATATGCCCGACTGGGAAGTAAGTATAAAGAGATTTTCGGACATTGTCATTGCAGCTATTGCAATGGTGGTACTGCTCCCGTTTTTTATCTATTTTGCCTTCAGAATTAAGCGCGACTCAAAAGGACCTGTTTTTTACAAGCAGAAACGCATTGGATATCTTGGAAAGACATTTAATATATTAAAATTCAGGACCATGTACATGGATGCTGAAAACGGGATTCCTAAACTCAGTAGTAGCAACGACGAAAGAATCACCAACTTTGGCAGAATGCTTCGCAAATACCGCCTGGATGAATTGCCTCAATTCTGGAATATTCTCAAAGGAGATATGAGTTTAGTGGGACCACGACCCGAACGCGAATACTATATCAATCAAATCATTGAAGATGCACCTTACTATTGTTTGTTATATAAAATTCGACCGGGACTTACTTCGTGGGGACCTATAAAAATCGGTTATTCCGACACCATCGACAAAATGGTGGAAAGGCTCAATTATGACATCGTTTACATTGAAAACATGTCCTTACTCACAGATTTAAAAATTCTGATCCTGACCATCGAAATTCTTTTCAAAGGAAAAGGAATATAAATAA
>CAYMHE010000055.1:16346-19609 GCA_964390175.1 uncultured Paludibacter sp. | reverse complement strand
ATTCATTATGAGAATTCAAAATGACATTTCGCAAAATTAACGAAAATAATTTAATCTCATAATAAAACAGAAGAAAATATAAAAAAAAAATCGCAACTACGCAAAAGCGATTACAACGATATAAAAAATGACCCTGCCACAAACAGTGACAGGGTTGCAGAATAATAATCGATTTTTAAGATTTACAGCCTACTTAATTTCGCCACTACCAATGCAAATTTTAGATGCAGCATCGTAAACCACGCCAAACTGACCGGGAGCAATGCCCTGCAACTTTTCATCTGAAATCATGCGGTATCCATCGGGAGTATACAGGATTCTACCTTTTGTAAATTCAGGCGAATGTCGGATTTTGAAGGTTACCTCTTTTTCTACAGCATCTACACCCCAGGGATTTTCGGTAATAAAATGAAAATCACGCATCGAAAATTCATTTCCGTATTGAGCCACAGCATCAAAACCTTTCGAAGCCCAGACGATATTGGCGTCCACATCCTTTTTAATCACATACCAGGGACCACCCGAGAGTCCGAGTCCCTTACGTTGCCCCACTGTATGAAACCAGTATCCTTTGTGTTTACCCAGTATTTTGCCCGTTTCAAGTTCCACAATCGGCCCTTCTTTTTCGCCCAGATAACGGCGGATAAAGTCATTGTAATTTACCTTCCCAAGAAAACAAATCCCCTGACTATCGGGGCGCTTTGAACTTGGCAAATTGGCTTTTACGGCAATATCGCGCACTTCGCTTTTCATCATATTTCCAAGCGGGAACATGAGTTTCGAAACTTGCAGATAATTAATCTGCGCCAGAAAATCGGTCTGATCTTTTACCGGATCTTTGGCGGTTGTCAGGTATGTTTTTCCATCGATCTCAGCCGTTCCGGCATAATGCCCTGTTGCTGTCTTGTCGAAATCCTTCCCTACTCTTTGCTCAAACACCCCGAATTTGATAAGCTTATTACACATCACATCGGGATTGGGGGTGAGGCCGAGTTTCACTTTTTTAATCGTGTAATCCACCACATTATCCCAATAATCCTGATGTAAATCCACAACTTCGAGCTTACAGCCATATTTATGCGCAATAAGCGAAGCCATTTCTATATCCTCTTCGGAACTGCAATGAAGCAATTCATCATCGTCCATACCAATTTTGATATAAAACAATGTTGGCTTGTAACCGGCTTCGTTCAACAAATGAACGACAACAGAACTATCAACACCACCCGATAACAAAGCAGCAATATTCATCTTTTACTCAAACTTTCTTTTTTTTACTTAATCGAAAATTTCTACCCGCATTTATTTTGCTTTAATGGCCGCCACTATTTTGGTTTCCAGTTCGGCTGCTAATTCAGGATTGTCCTTTATAATTCCTTTTGAAGCATCACGACCCTGAGCCAGTTTGGTATCGCCGTAGCTAAACCACGAACCGCTTTTTTTGATAATACCATACTCAACGCCAAGATCGAGAATTTCGCCTGTTTTTGAAATACCTTCGCCAAACATAATATCAAATTCGGCTTTACGGAATGGAGGCGCCACTTTGTTTTTCACCACTTTTACACGTGTTTGATTACCAATCGCTTCATCGCCATCTTTCAACTGGCCTATTTTACGGATATCCAAACGAATGGAAGCATAAAATTTCAGCGCATTACCACCGGTCGTTGTTTCAGGATTTCCGAACATAACACCAATTTTCTCGCGTAACTGATTGATAAAAATACAGGTTGTATTTGTTTTGTTGATGTTGGCTGTGAGTTTACGCAATGCCTGCGACATCAAGCGGGCCTGTAAACCCATTTTTGAATCGCCCATATCGCCTTCGAGTTCAGCTTTAGGCGTCAAAGCAGCTACCGAGTCGATTACCACTATGTCAACCGCAGAAGAACGAATCAACTGATCGGCAATCTCGAGCGCCTGCTCACCATTGTCGGGTTGCGAAATCAACAATTCATCGGTGATTACTCCCAGTTTTTCGGCATAAGCACGATCGAAAGCATGTTCGGCATCGATAATGGCAGCAATACCTCCGGCTTTCTGAGCTTCGGCAATAGCATGAATGGCCAGGGTGGTTTTACCCGAAGATTCCGGTCCGTAAATTTCAATAACACGTCCGCGTGGATAACCACCAACGCCCAAAGCAATATCCAATCCCAAAGATCCTGAAGAAATGACAGGCATATCTTCTACTTTGCTGTCACCCATCTTCATGATAGTACCTTTACCATGATCCTTTTCAATTTTATCCATTGCCAACTGCAATGCTTTTAGTTTTTCTAACGAAGGTTTAACTACTCCGTCGGCTGGTTTTTCTGCCATAATATTTATTGTTTTTATATTGTTTTTTTAATTCGATTTCCCAGTCTATGTAGCTCTGTGATAATCACATTTAAATACTTTACAAAGATAAAATTAATTCTTTCAACTTCCTCTTTATAGTGTATAATATTTTGACACAAAGATAATCATTTATTCCATCACTTCGAGTTTCGCAAATTTAAGCAACAGGGACTTCACTCCTTTCTCACCAAAATCGATTTCGGCTTTTTCGTTACCATTTACAATTGTTGTTTCCAACACTTTACCTATACCAAAAATAGAATGCTTCACAAAAGCTCCGGTTGGGATTCCGGTGTTCACAGTCACTACTTTATCCGCGGATTGATTTTCAATTTTCACCAGGCGTTTCAGCGTTGGCGGCATCGAAGGCGTTACCGGTTTTGGTGTCGGGTAGGATGCGTTTCCAAACCGATTCCTTTCTATCTCCACATCATCGTCCCAACTGCCCGAGTTGCTTTGTTTAGGGCTCCATTCTTTTTCTTTAGGTTGATCGAGATACTGAGCATCGATATCCTTTATAAACCTGCTGGGGTTCGAAAAGTTCGTTTTCCCGTTCCGAAAACGTGATTTTGAATAACTGATAAAACACAGTTCTTCGGCCCTCGTAATAGCCACATAAAACAGGCGTCGTTCTTCCTCTAATTCGCGTTCACTTGCTACCGTATAAGCCGATGGAAATAAGTCCTCTTCCATACCCACTATAAAAACAGCTCTGAATTCCAAACCTTTGGCAGCGTGCACCGTCATCAGTGTGATTTTATCGTTGTCCGATTCTTTGTCGGTATCCTGATCGGTCAACAAAGAAACTTCAGAAAGGAAATCGGGTAAAAATGAAGGCTCTCCGTTGGCATTTTTTGTTTCGCAAAATTCATGTATCGCTTTGAGCAGCTCCTGAACGTTCTCCTGTTTGCTCAGGT
>CAYMHE010000055.1:6578-16246 GCA_964390175.1 uncultured Paludibacter sp. | reverse complement strand
CAAAATTCATGTATCGCTTTGAGCAGCTCCTGAACGTTCTCCTGTTTGCTCAGGTTTTCGGGCGAACGATCCACAAAAGTATCGCTAATGACGCCTGTGATTTTAACCACACTGTTCACCAATTCATATGCTCCCTGCGTTGTCACCTGACTTGCAAAAACGTTGATCATTTCGCGAAACTGAGCCAGTTTATTGGCCGTTCCGGCATTCACTGGCAGATTGTAACGTAACATATCGGTGAGCACTTCCCACGCACTTACGGAATGAAGTTGCGAACATTCCATCAATTTATTGACTGTAGTGTCGCCAATACCCCGCGCCGGATAATTGATAATCCGCTTCAGAGCTTCTTCATCATTCGGATTACAAATCAAACGACAATAGGCGATTACATCTTTAATTTCCTTGCGCTGATAAAAGGACAGACCTCCATAAATCCGGTAAGGAATTCCTTCTTTGCGCAGGGCTTCTTCGAGCACACGGGATTGCGAGTTCGTGCGATAAAGAATAGCTATTTGCTGAAAATCAAATTTATCCTTGTAGTGCAAGGCCGAAATATGCTGCGCCACTACAGCTCCTTCCTCCAGGTCGGTAAAAACATTCAGTAATTTAATCAGTTTCCCGGTTTCTTTTTCCGAAAAAATTGTTTTCCGAATTTGTTGTGAGTTTTTATCAATTAAACTATTGGCTGCATTCACGATGGTTTGCGTCGACCGATAGTTTTGTTCGAGCTTAAAAACCTGTGCATTGTTGTAAGCATTCTTAAATTGCAGGATATTATCGATGTTTGCCCCCCGAAAGGAATATATACTTTGGGCATCATCGCCTACAACGCAAATACGCTCATGCAGTTCGGCCAACTTTTTTACAATCAGATATTGAGCAAAATTTGTATCCTGGTATTCATCCACAAGGATATAAGCGAAAGCTTGCTGATATTTATGCAAAACATCAGGAAAATTCCTGAACAGAACATTCGTTTGCAGCAATAAATCATCAAAGTCCATAGCATCAGCCTGCTTACAACGATGGCAATACAATCTGTAAATATCTGAAAGCATCGGCACACGGGCATTCATGTCCGCTTTCATTAAATCGGGATTACCCAGATAAGCATCAGGAGTAATAAGGTTGTTTTTTGCAAATGAGATACGCGAATGTACCAATCCATGCTTGTATTGTTTATCGTCGAGTTTGAGCTCTTTTACAATGCTCTTTATCAAACTGTTCGAATCCGAAGAATCATAAATTGTAAAATTCTTGGAATAACCTATTTTGTCGGCTTCGTTTCTGAGTATACGCGAAAAAACAGAGTGAAAAGTTCCCATCCAAAGATAACGAGCTGTCCGCTCACCTACCATGGTGGCAATTCGCGCTTTCATTTCGCGTGCTGCTTTATTTGTGAAAGTAAGCGCAAGAATACTCGAAGGGGCTAAACCTTTTTTGAGCAGATAAGCTATCTTGTAAGTCAGCACACGTGTTTTGCCCGAGCCTGCCCCTGCAATTACCAACGATGCTCCGTCAGTATATTCCACCGCACGGCGCTGATTTTCATTTAATTCGTTTAAAAAATCCATTGTCTATATTGGTCTCCTCAAATTCCGTCAGAATACTTTTGAGCGTTTATTAATGAAAGAAAAACACCTAAAAAAACTATCTTTTTAATAAGGTTTTTCCAAAATACAAAGTTAGTAAATTGCATCGTACTACACTAAATTAGTTTTCAACAATCGGCTGATGAATAAAAAAAGAAGTATCTTTGTCGACAAAACAAACAGACCATAGAAGAATTAAACGGGTAAACAATAGCCTGTTAATAAAAAAGGTATTGGAATCCTGAAAAACAATAAAACACAACAATGCAAAAATTAAGCAAGCTGATATTAAGAATGGCAGGGTGGAAAGCATATGCTACCGTCGCCGAACCTCAAAAAAGTGTTATCTGCGTAGCTCCACACACCAGCAACTGGGATTTCCCTATCGGTAAACTGGCTTATGTATCGTTGGGACGCAAGGCTTCCTTTCTGATAAAAGATAGCTGGTTTTTCTTCCCAATGGGATATTTATTTACGGCCCTGGGCGGTGTTCCGGTGGACAGAACAAAGAAAAATTCGGTCACTTTGCAAATGGCTGACGAATTTTCAAAAAGAGATTCATTCCATTTGGCTGTAACTCCGGAAGGAACACGCAGCCTGGCTCCTAAGTGGAAAATGGGCTTTTATCATATCGCCGTTACAGCCAATGTACCTATTCAGTTGGCTTATATCGATTACAAAAAAAAGGAAGTCGCCATTAAAGCAATTTTTCACCCTACCGGAGACGAAATCGCTGATCTTGAAAAAATTCAGAATTATTATAAAAACATAAATGCCCGTTATCCCGAAAAGTTCAATTTGAGCAATATAAATAACTAAGCAAATTGCTGCAGCAAGAAAAATTTGCTATAATTATTTGTACTTTAAAGAATTATTTGTACTTTTGCATACGAAAATGAATATGATGGAGGGGACTGAAGTCCCCTTCTTTGTTAAATTCCAATCAGCCATGATACAAAAAAACATTATAAATCAATCAATTGAAACTTTTTTAAGCAACTCAGACTACTATTTGGTAGACACTATCATCAGTGCCGACAACCGGATAATGATTGAAATAGATGCTTTCGATGGCGTTGAAATTGACTTTTGTGCCGAATTAAGCCGATACGTGGAATCGACACTCGACAGAGAAGTGGAGGACTTTGAATTACAAGTGGGGTCGGCCGGACTGACCGAACCTTTCAAAGTGCTGAAACAATACGAAAAAAACCTCGGCAACGAAGTAGAAGTATTGACTAAAGCAGGCAAAAAACTATCGGGAATACTCACCGAAGCCAATGAGGAAAATTTTGTAATTCAAATAGAAAAAACAGAAAAACCTGAAGGTTCAAAACGCAAAGTGACAATTCAGGAAGATATAACTTTTAATTATTCAGATATAAAATACACCAAATATCTTATCAGATTCAAATAAGCCATGAGCAAAAAAGAAACCATAAACTTAATCGACACTTTTTCGGAATTCAAGGAACTGAAAAGTATAGACAGAAGCACTTTAATCAGTGTTATGGAAGAATCATTCCGTAATGTGATTACCAAAATGTTCGGAACAGATGAAAACTATGATGTGATTATCAACCCCGACAAAGGTGACTTCGAAATTTATCGTAACCGTACAGTAGTAGAGGACGATGAACTTGAAGATCCTAACATGGAAATTTCGCTTTCGGATGCAAAAAAGATTGACGAAGAATACGAAGTTGGTGAAGAAGTTACTGATACTGTTGATTTCATAGGTTTCGGACGTCGCGCTATTTTGACGCTTCGTCAAACACTCTCTTCTAAAATCATGGAATTGCAAAAAGACAACGTTTTCAGCAAATACAGCGAAAAAGTGGGTCAGATTGTAAGTGCCGAACTTTATCAGATTTGGAAAAAAGAAATGTTGCTTATCGACGATGAAGGAAATGAATTATATCTACCTAAGTCTGAACAGATTCCTACCGATTTCTACCGTAAGGGAGATACAGTACGCGCAGTGGTGGCCATGGTCGAAAACAAAAACAACAATCCTAAAATTATTCTCTCGCGTATCTCACCCGTATTTCTCGAAAGGCTTTTCGAACTTGAAGTACCCGAAATCAACGAAGGATTGATCTTAGTAAAAAAAATAGCCCGTATGCCCGGCGAAAGAGCCAAAGTAGCTGTAGAATCGTACGATGACCGCATCGATCCTGTAGGCGCTTGCGTTGGCGTAAAAGGCTCACGTATTCACGGAATTGTTCGCGAATTACGGAATGAAAACATCGATGTTATCAATTACACAAGCAATATCAGCCTGTTTATTTCGCGTGCGTTAAGTCCGGCTAAAATATCATCCATCCGGTTGAACGAAGTTGATAAGAAAGCTGAAATTTATCTGAAACCCGAGGAAGTGTCTCAAGCCATTGGTAAAGGAGGTTTAAATATCAAACTTGCAAGCATGCTCACCGGCTATACCCTGGATGTATTCCGCGACATTGACGAAACCGAAGAGACCGAAGACATTTACATTGATGAATTCAGCGATGAAATTGATCAATGGGTGATAGATGCAGTGAAAGCAATTGGCTGCGATACAGCAAAAAGCGTACTTGCTATCTCACGTCAGGATTTGATCAGACGCACCGATCTTGAAGAAGAAACAATTGACGAATTGCTTGCAATTCTGAAAGCTGAATTCGAAGAAGAAAGTGAGGAGTTTCCTGAAAAAACTGAAGAAAAAACTGAAGAAACTGAAGATGACAAATAAAGTAATTGGTTAAAAATTAGATCTATACCAATCTATCAAATCACGTTCCGGTTTAATTGAGTGGTAATACAATATTACCCACAAAATATCAAAAATTTTTATATAAATATATGTCCATAAGATTAAGCAAAGCCTGCAAAGATTTAAATGTCGGAATGACTACCGCCATTGAGTTTTTGGCAAAAAAAGGTCATAAACTCTCCGTCGACCCTAATTTAAAGTTGTCGGACGATTTACATCTTTTACTTGCAAAAGAATTTAACAAAGATATGGCTCTGAAAATGGAATCAGAGCGATTGAGTCAGGAACGTCATTTGAAAGAAAAGGCAGAAACTGTGGCTTTGGAAGGTTACATCAACACTAAACCTGTAGAAAAACCTGCGGAGAAACCGGTTATTAAACCTGTTGAAGTTCTGCATACAACACTATCGAAAGATCAAATTCCTCACATCAAATCTGTTGGTCATATCGATTTGGATGCTTTAAACAAACCTGCTGAAGCAAAGGCTGTCCAACCAAAGGAAGAGCCTAAAAAAGAAGAAGCTGTAAAACCTGAGCCCGAAGCAGAAAAAACTGTTGAAGTTAAAGCTGAGGCCAAAATTGAAGCTGCCGCGCCTATCCTCAAAGAGGAGGTTAAGGAAGAAAAGGAAGAAAAGGAAGTTAAGGAGGTTAGCGAAGTTAAGGGAACTATTGAAGTTGTTGAAGTTGATAAAACTCCGATAGAACCAATACTGGCTGAAAAGGAAACTATCAAAGCAGAAGAGCCACTAATAGAAAAACCTCGCTTGGTGCTTACAAAAAATGAAGCTGTAAAACAAAATCAGGGACAGAAACCTATTGAAAATAAAATAGTTGAAATAAAAACAGAAGAGGCAAAACCAGAAGAAATTGTAACTGCAACAACTGATGACAATGCTGAAGAAGAAATCTTTAAAATAGGATTTGCTTCTATCGACAAAGCCCCTGTTGTAATTGGCACTATCGATTTGGAATTACTCAATCAGAGCACCCGCCCAAAACCTAAAACAAAGGAACAAAAACGAAAAGAGAGAGAAGAAAAGAACCGACCAGCTGGTGAGACGAAAAAACTGGTAATGCCCGGAGACAAAAAGGTGATACCCGCTGGAAGCCCCGAAAGCATTGCTGCTAAAAAGAAAAAAAGAGAAAGATTCACGAATCAAAAAGTTGATATTAACCGTGTAGAACAACCAACTACAGGTACCAGCGGATTGGCTCACCCTAAAAAAGTAAACAATACAAACAACAACGCTTCCAACGCAGCACGTCCTAATAAAGACAGGCTGAAGAAACCGTTGAAAACTGTTGTCAACGAAGAAGAAGTACAAAAACAGATCAAAGAAACATTAGCCCGTTTGGCCAGTGGAAACAAAAAAGGGAAAGGTGCAAAATATCGCCGTGATAAACGCGACACCGTAAGTGCACGCCAGCACGAACAGGCTCAGCGCGAACGCGATGAAGAAAGCGTACTGAAACTTACCGAATTTGTAACTGCAAGCGAGTTGGCAGTAATGATGGACGTTACAGTGAATCAGGTTATTGCAACCTGTATGAGTATTGGCATGATGGTATCTATCAACCAACGACTCGATGCAGAAACCATCAACATTGTAGCTGAAGAATTTGGTTTTTCTACCGAATTTGTAAGTGCCGATGTTATCGAAGCTATTGGCGAAGAAGAACCGGATGCAGAAGAAGATTTGGTGCCAAGAGCTCCTATCGTAACCGTTATGGGTCACGTCGATCATGGTAAAACATCTTTGCTCGACTACATCCGCAAAACGAATGTAATTGCCGGCGAAGCTGGCGGTATTACACAGCACATCGGTGCTTATAACGTTAAACTGGAAAATGGACAACGTATAACATTCCTTGACACTCCGGGACACGAAGCATTTACCGCCATGCGTGCACGTGGAGCCAAGGTAACAGACATTGCTATTATCATAGTAGCTGCGGACGATAACGTAATGCCTCAAACCACCGAAGCTATTAATCATGCCTCGGCTGCTAACGTACCAATGATTTTTGCAATTAACAAAGTAGATAAACCAGGCGCTAATCCTGAAAAAATCAAGGAAACACTTGCACAGATGAACTATCTGGTGGAAGATTGGGGTGGAAAATACCAATCGCAGGATGTATCAGCAAAACAAGGTTTAGGTATCGGCGAACTACTCGAAAAGGTACTGCTGGAAGCTGAAATGCTTGATTTAAAAGCAAATCCTAACAAACGTGCAGTCGGTTCGGTTATCGAATCTTCGCTCGACAAGGGAAGAGGTTATGTTTCAACTATTCTGGTACAAAACGGAACATTAAGAGTAGGCGATGTAGTATTAGCAGGTATTAGCTTTGGTAAAGTTAAAGCTATGTTTAACGAACGTAATCAACGTATTACAGAAGTAAAACCAGGCGAGCCTGCATTAATTCTCGGATTAAACGGAGCTCCTCAGGCAGGCGACAATTTCAACGTAATGAACAGCGAACATGAAGCACGCGAAATTGCCAACAAACGTGAGCAGTTACAACGCGAACAAAGTATACGTACAAAGAAACACTTTACGCTCGATGAATTGGGACGTCGTATTGCTTTGGGTGACTTTAAAGAACTCAACATTATCGTGAAAGGTGATGTGGATGGATCGGTTGAAGCACTGTCGGACTCGTTATTGAAGCTCTCTACCGAGAATATTCAGATAAATGTAATTCACAAAGCGGTAGGTGCAATTTCCGATTCGGACATTCTGTTGGCAGCTGCATCGAATGCAATTATCTGCGGATTCCAGGTACGCCCTACAACTTCGGCACGCAAAATGGCCGACAAGGAAGAAATTGATGTTCGTCTTTACTCCATCATTTACGATGCAATTGAAGAAATCAAATCGGCCATGGAAGGTATGCTTTCTCCTGAAATCAAAGAAGAAATTACTGCAACGGTAGAAATACGTGAAGTATTTAAAATCACAAAAGTGGGTACCGTTGCCGGATGTTTGGTTCGCGAAGGAAAGATTAAAAGAAACAACAAAATCCGTATCATACGCGATGGAATTGTGGTGTACACCGGCGAACTGGATTCTCTGAAACGCTTCAAGGATGACGTAAAAGAAGTAGGAACAAACTACGAATGTGGTTTAAATATCAAAGGCTATAACGACATACGCGTAGGCGATATGATTGAAAGTTTTGAAGAAACCGAAGTAAAGAAAACCTTATAAAATAAGTCATTTCAAACAATATGAAATGCCGGATTCAGTTTGAATCCGGCATTTTTTTATAGACTAAAGGCAAATCAGCTTATCCGATTAAAAAAAAAGAAAAAGCCACTTTACCCAAAAGGATAAGTGGCTTTTCCATCAATTGTATTTTTTATTATTTCAAACCGGAGATGATCCGATTGAAAACCCTTTAAGCATTTTTTGCTTTAAGCACGATAGCTTTGAAAGCTTCCGGATGATTCATTGCTAAATCGGCTAACACTTTGCGGTTCATTTCGATACCTGCTTTGTGTAAAGCACCCATTAATTTTGAATATGACATTCCTTCCAAACGTGCAGCAGCATTGATACGCTGAATCCATAAAGCACGGAAGCTGCGTTTTTTGCTCTTACGATCGCGATAAGCATATTGTAATCCTTTTTCCCAAGTATTCTTGGCTACTGTCCAAACATTACGACGGCCGCCATAATAACCTCTGGTGAGGCTTAAAATTCTTTTTCTTCTTTTACGTGAAGCAACGTGATTTACTGATCTTGGCATAATTAAAATGATTTGTGAATGTTAGCGCCATACTTTAGGTACGAACTTGAAGCTAAAACACTCTGATTTTTTGACTAAGAAAAATGTGATTAAATGTATAACTTCAACTACTATTTCAAGCAAAGCATTTCTTTAACGTTAGTCAAATCTGTCTTGCATACAAGTGCAGAATGAGTAAGGTTACGTTTTTGCTTTGTTGTTTTTTTAGTCAAAATGTGACTTTTAAAAGCATGTTTTCTTTTAATCTTTCCTGATCCGGTAAGGGTAAACCTTTTTTTGGCACCGGAGTTAGTTTTCATTTTTGGCATTGTTACTATATTTAATTTATATAAAAAATCCTTTGTTATTTTGTCTTTTTAGGCGAGAACATAATTATCATTCTCTTGCCTTCAAGCTGAGGCAGCTGATCTACCTTTGCATAATCCTCCAAATCGTTGGCAAAACGTGCTAATAGCACTTCACCCTGATCTTTAAAAAGAATGGAACGACCTTTAAAGAAAACGTAAGCCTTCACTTTGCAACCTTCTTTTAAAAACTCCTGTGCATGTTTCAACTTAAAGTTGTAATCATGTTCATCGGTTTGAGGTCCGAACCTGATTTCTTTTAAAATTACTTTGGTTGATTTTGCCTTGGCTTCTTTTTCTCGTTTCTTTTGATTATACAAAAATTTCTGATAATCAACAATTTTACAAACAGGCGGCACCGCATTTGGCGAAATTTCCACCAAATCCAATTCGAGTTGATCAGCAATTCGCATGGCTTCTTCAAATGTAAAAATGCCCTGTTCAACGTTGTCTCCTACCAAACGTACTTCTTTAAGCCCCTTTATTTTTTCGTTTATTCTGTTGGGTTGTTCTTTCTCTCTACCCCTCTGAGGCCTGATGGTTAATTGCTTAGCTATTGTTTGTTTCCTCCCTAAATTAAATTGTGAATTAAAAGCTGTTTTGCATTTTTGAGCGCGCAAATATAATACATTTTTTCGGATTACACACTCTGTCACTCAAATTATTATAAAAATTGGAGCAAAATATTTTTAATCCCCGAAAACTCTTGTGTTTGTACAAAAAAAAGAGTACTTTTGCTGCACTTTTTTGAAAAAGAAAGTGTGATGGGAAATTAAGCGACTGATCACTTAATAACAAACGCTTAAATTTTGAGTAACACAAATTATTTTAAACAAATGAAAACATTTGAATTAAAAGGTAAAGTGAGAACTGACCTTGGAAAAAAAGCTTCGAAAGCTGAACGCGTATCAGAAAATGTACCATGTGTACTTTACGGTGGTGCCGAAAACGTTCATTTCACTGCAACTGCAAGTGATTTACGTAAATTGATCTATTCTCCTGATGTATTTGTTGTACAGTTGGACATCGATGGAAATAAATGCAATTCTATTATGAAAGCACTTCAGTTCCACCCTGTAACCGACAGAGCATTACATATCGACTTCTTACAAGTTACGGAAGACAAACCAGTTGTTGTTGAAATTCCGGTTAAACTCGAAGGATTGGCTGAAGGTGTGAAAGCCGGGGGTAAATTAGCGTTAGAAATGCGCAAACTGAAAG
>CAYMHE010000055.1:0-6478 GCA_964390175.1 uncultured Paludibacter sp. | reverse complement strand
ATTAGCATATTAAATTTATGAAAACAGAAGTACGCATAGATAAATGGTTGTGGGCAGTTCGTTTGTTTAAAACACGCACCCTGGCTGCCGAAGCCTGCAAAAAGGGAAAAGTAATCATACAAAACGTTCAGGTGAAACCTTCGCGCAATGTGAAGGTTGGCGACGTGGTATGCATCAAGCGAAACCCTGTTCTCTTTTCGTTTAAAGTAATTGCGTTGGCCGAAAACAGGATGAATGCCAAGCTGGTTGCAGGATTTATGGAAAACGTAACCACAGCCGATCAGCTTGAACTTATAGAACTGGCTAAACTTGCCGGACAATCAGGGCGTGACCGTGGCACTGGCCGACCGACTAAAAAAGAACGTCGCGACATTGAGGAATTCACTGAGCCAATATTTATGGACGATGATGGAGATTGGGATTTCGACTCCACAGATCTATAAAAGCTACCCATCAACAACTTGTTTTTTGCATTCAGAATACAGAAATAACCAAATTCCCATCCGGAAAACGAAAGAAAAAAATTTATGTTTATAGCCCACAAACTTAAAAAAGAAAATATCTGCGAATACCTTTTGTACATGTGGCAGATAGAAGATCTAATCCGCGCATTCGATTTAAATATCGACACCATCAACGATCGGATTATTTCAACTTATCCGGTGAAAGATGAAGCTGAACGAAAATCGCTGTACGAATGGTACGAAAGCCTCGTTGAAATGATGCGACTTGAAAACATTCAGGAAAAAGGTCATTTACAACTCAATAAAAATATAATCATTGATCTGAACGATTTTCACCATCTTGTCATAAAATCAGGTCAGGTTCCGGCCTATAACGCCAAATTCTTTCATGTGCTTCCTTTTATCAGTCAACTTCGCACGAAAGGCGAAGTCGGATTGAGCGACATTGAACTTTGCTTCAATTTCATGTATGGCATCATGGTATTAAGGATGAAAAAAGCAGAAATTTCTCCCGAAACACTTCAAACACAAACCGAGATAAGTAAATTTCTGGTGCTGCTTGCCCGTAATTTTCAGTTATACAAAAACGGTGAGCTTGATCTTGAATCGTAGATTTCAGGAGACTGAAGTTTTTATATTTTTAAGTTTCAGAAAAAAAGCGTATTTTTGAAGCGTTGTTTTACATGAAACATTCATCCTCAAAACTATATAAAAATGAAAGGTATTGTTCTCGCCGGGGGATCCGGTACTCGTTTGTACCCCATCACTAAAAGTATCTCAAAACAAATCATTCCGGTTTACGATAAACCGATGATATATTACCCTTTATCGGTTTTAATGCTTGCCGGCATTAAAGAAATCCTGATCATTTCTACTCCACAGGACATACATTTGTATGAGAATCTGCTTGGAAATGGCGATGATTTAGGCATCAAACTCGTTTACGCCATACAACCCTCGCCCGATGGACTGGCTCAGGCTTTTATCATTGGCGAAGAATTTATCGGCGACGATAGTGTTTGTATGGTACTTGGCGACAATATTTTCTATGGATTTGATTTTACACGCACGCTACGCGAAGCAGCCCAACTCAAAGATGGCGCAACTGTTTTCGGGTATTATGTAAACGATCCCGAACGTTACGGCGTTGCCGAATTTGATGCGAACGGCAAAGTACTCAGCCTCGAAGAAAAGCCACTTCAACCAAAATCTAATTATGCTGTAACAGGTTTGTATTTTTACAGCAACGATGTGGTAAAAAAATCGAAAGGTCTGAAGCCATCGAAACGTGGTGAGCTTGAAATTACAGACCTTAACCGTTTGTACCTTGAAGAAGAACGTTTAAGTCTGAAAATGATGGGACGCGGCATGGCATGGCTCGATACTGGCACACACGACAGTTTGCTCGAAGCTTCAAACTTTATTGCCACCATCGAAAACCGTCAGGGATTGAAAATTGCCTGTCTGGAAGAAATTGCTTTCCGCAACGGATATATCAATAAAGAACAACTGCTGAGATTAGCCGAACCACTGAAAAAGAATCATTACGGCGAATATCTTATAAAAATTGCCAACGAAGTAAATTAGTATTGAATGGAAATTATAAAAACTCCGATTGAGGATTTAATCATTATAAAACCCCGCGTATTCGAGGATGCGCGTGGTTTCTTTTTTGAATCGTACAGCGAATTAAAATTCAACGAAGCCGGCATTAATATTAAATTCTGTCAGGACAATCAATCAAAATCAGCTTACGGTGTGATACGTGGGCTGCATTACCAACTCCAACCACACAGCCAATCGAAGCTTGTATCGGTCATCAAAGGAGCTGTTTGGGATGTGGCCGTAGACCTGAGAGCGTCTTCTCCTACTTTCGGACAATGGTACGGAGTTGAACTCACCGAAGAAAATCATTTACAGTTTCTTGTTCCGCAAGGTTTCGCACACGGGTTTTCTGTTCTGAGCGAAACAGCCATTTTCTCGTACAAATGCGATGATTTCTACAATCCTGCTTTGGAAAGAGGTATTATGTACAATGATCCCGCTTTGAATATCGATTGGAAAATTCCGGCTGACAAAGCCCTTATTTCGGAGAAAGATACTAAACATCCATTATTTATTCATGCCGAAAAAAACTTCTGAAATAATGAATATTCTAATCACAGGAAGCAAAGGACAACTCGGAAACGAAATGCAATTGGCAGCTGTTCGTTATCCACAGTTCGGTTATATTTTTACTGATATCGCCGAACTTGATATTTGCGACAAAGCCGCTCTCGAAGCTTTTGTAAAAGCAAATGCAGTGGATGTAATTGTGAACTGCGCGGCCTATACGGCTGTAGATAAAGCTGAAGATGATGTGGATTTGTGCTACAAAATTAATCGGGATGCTGTGGAAAACATAGCGCTCGTTGCATCTGCCAATGGACTGAAAGTGATCCATGTATCGACTGATTATGTTTTTGATGGAACGAACTACATTCCATACACCGAAGACCAGGCTGTTTGTCCTGCCAGTGTTTATGGAAAATCGAAATTAGCCGGCGAAGAAGTGCTGACTGCCAACCTCAAAAACGCTGTTATTATCCGTACCTCATGGCTTTATTCATCGTTTGGAAATAACTTTGTAAAAACGATGATCAAACTTGGAACAGAGCGCGATGTGTTGAACGTAATTTTCGACCAGGTGGGAACGCCCACTTATGCAGCAGACTTAGCAGAGGCTATACTTCAAATAGTAAGCGCCGAATCGTTTGTGCCGGGCATTTATCACTTCTCCGACGAAGGCGTGTGCAGCTGGTACGACTTTACAAAGACCATTCACCGCCTCAGTGGCATCACCTGCAATGTGCAACCCATCGAGAGCAAAGATTATCCTACACGCACTCCCCGACCCCATTACAGTGTACTGAACAAGTCAAAAATAAAATCGACCTACAACATCCAGATTCCACATTGGGAGGAAAGTCTGATAAAATGTATTGAAGTACTTAGTGCTAAGTAAACACAAAAGCGCGAACCGGGGAATCAATCCGATTCGCGCTTTATATTGCTAATTTATTTGTCTGAATTAAACTCCCAATACAATACTAGAATCAATATTCAGTTTTTTATTTATTTCGCTTCAGCACTTTCAGTATCTTCAGCTTCTATAGGTTTGTACCAGCTTATTTTGCGCGATACAAACATTATGATTCCCAAAATAAGGAACAGACCTATACTTCCGGCCAACAATGCAATATCCTCGAGTTGCAACACCACATAAAGGAAAACATACAATGCTGCAAGGATAGTTGCAAGAATAGCTGTCTGCGTTTTGTTTTTGAAAATACTGTTGGCATAAACGGCAATTAAGGTTATAGTGGCAAAACTTGCTATCAGATAAGCAATTGCAAAGTTCAGTTGCTCCGAAATTGACAAAAGCAAACTGTAAAAAAGCACCAGTGCTAAACCCACCAATAGGTATTGCACAGGATGAATTTTCTTGCGCGTAATAACTTCGACAAAGAAAAACACAACAAAAGTAAGTGCAATAAACATGATCGAATATTTCGCGGAACGCATATTTTGCTGATAATGATCCACCGGATCGACAAGATTTACGCCAAATGATGTGTCAGCAAACGATTTTGCTTCATTGTCGCTCCAACATTCAGGAATGTTCCGGTTGAAATGCAACACATTCCATTTAGCATTAAAACCACTGTCGTTCAACGTATATTCCGGCGAAAAGCTGCCAATAAAACCGGGCGATTTCCACGATCCGTATACCTGCACCTGTGTGGTTTTTCCAGATGGCACAAAATTGATATCGCCCGATCCGTTCAGTTTCAAGCTGCAACTAAATGCGACGCCTTTATCGCTCCATAAAGTTGCTGTATTTTTAAGCAATATAATCAGCCCTTGTCCTATCGCATCGTCAACGCCACCTGCTTCGGCCACAAAAGCTGTATTGTTCATCCTGAATTTCAAATCATTAGAAATACCCCGCAAATCACTAATTCCTATGCGCACATGGGCCTCATTCCACATTGCTTCAGCATTTGCAGGCAAAAATGCTTGCGGATTTTTGAAATTGCCATTCATTTCAATGTCGCTCTTGTACAAAATCGATTTATAAATACCGTAATGTCTTTCCTCGGGCGTGAGTTTTGTGTTGATCTTCAATTGTTCGGACGCGAGGAATAATTGATGCTTTTCAATGATCAGGTTTTTATCCTTATCAACACTCTTTATCTGATAAGGAATCACCAGGAATGGCCCGTTTACAGTTTGTGCATTGCTCCATTTGTCGTTGATTTTGGCAACTGTTGCTATGCTTCGCTGCTGACGCTCAAAAATAAGACTTTCGATCATAGCGCCGGGAATCAATAGTAAAATTGTAAGAATGCCTATAACTACAGCTTTCCATGTGGCTGACTGGCTGAATTTCTCAACCTTTTGAATGCTTTTTTCCATAATTCTGAATTGTTTTTTTTGAATGAATAAAATATATAATTAAAAGTACTTTGAATTTCAAAGCATGTAAATAAAAAAAATTAACGTATCAATTGTTCCAATGCATTCAGGTGATCCTGAAAAGCGGTGCGACCTTCATCAGTAATTGAATATTGTGTATTTGGTTTTCGCCCTATAAATTGCTTGCTCGACTGAATATAATTCAGCCCCTCCAGCGCTTTGATGTGACTGGCTAAATTTCCATCGGTCAGCTCAAGCCACTCCTTCATTGTGTTGAAATCCACCCCATCGTTCACCATAAGTACCGACATGATGCCCAAACGAATGCGACTTTCGAATGCCTTATTGAGATTTGAGATAATATTCTGCATCGTGTTATTTCAAATCGTATTTTTTATACATGATAAATCCATACACAATATGGCAAAGCCCGAAGCCCAGGGTCCAGAAAATAATTCCATGACTAAGAAATATTGCAGCGCCAATCCCAAGCAGCACTTCGGTAATGCCAAGGTAATGAATTTCTTCAAATGTATATTTCGATGCATTGATTAATCCAAGGCCATAAAATATAAGCGTAGTAGCAGCTACAATTTCCACATCTCCTCTCAACAAGCAAATAACAGAGAAAACGCCGCCCACAAACAACGGGATAGCCAGGTTATAAAGCGTCATTAAACTGGCTTTGTTCATCAGCTTCAAGTTTTTCTTTTTGGCTTTTTTCTTCGAAAAATAGACTGCAAAACCTATCGAAACAACAAGTACAATCATTGCATCGGCCAAAATGATCAATAACTCCTGATAACGGTTAAAATCTGTTGATGCCGGTTGGCGCAACAGGTAGAAATACGCAAAAGCTGCTCCAATAATGGCTGTTATACCCGCCAGAACTCCCGACAGACCACTTAACGACAGAAACTTAGATGACTTTTCCATCATCTCCCGAATGACCTTGATATCTTCTATTTGCTTTTCCATATTACATAAAAGTACTTTGAGATGCAAAGTAAATGGAATTTATTGAAATGACAAAACATTTCGAAGTTTTTTTTTCTAAAAAGCTACGAAACTAATCTAAAACAGAAACCCCGCTCAGTTCTTCACTCAGCGGGGTTTAGTTATTTATTTCATCATCAATAAAGTTTTGAGGTATCTTCTCCCGGCAAAACTTCTTTCCGTAAAACATAATGAGCCTCGGAACTTGTAGGTGTACCCTGAATGGTGTAAACCTGAAAATACTCCCAGCCCATCTTGCTCATGTAATTTAGTGCATCCACAACGGAATTAAACTTGAGATCCACGCCTTCCTTGTCAGTAAGTCTACGTTTACCGAGCACTTTCAGCGGTTGACCGTAATCAACAGCAACATAACTATTGTGAACAAAACCGTCCTGAATAATAATTTCACAAAAACGATAAGTCGTTTTTGTAGAACTATTATCCAGTTGCTGAGCACTTAATATAAAACACGAGAACAATACAAAAATAACTATAAAACTAATTTTCTGTTTCATAAATACGGCATTAAATGTTAAATACAAATTTCATCAAAAAGT
>CAYMHE010000054.1:0-20030 GCA_964390175.1 uncultured Paludibacter sp. | reverse complement strand
AATTATTTATTACAAGGTTTTTTATAGTCTTAATATCGAAGGGTATAAACAAAGTTAATATATGGTATATAGTTCTATTAATACAATTAGACAGTTGCAATATAATTATTCAGTCGACATGAATAAAAAAATTATTTATGTCAAAGTAGAGGGAAATATTATCGAGAGTGAGGGAGCTGAGATGGGTTTGTTTTTCAGAACAAAAGCCTTTGAGTTGGATTGTAAACTTTACTTTGATTTGACGGAAACACATAACTCAATTTCGATGGGAAGTGTGTATTTCTGGTTCGAACATCGGTATGGCGATATAAATGAAAAGTTCCGTTTTATAAATACTGCATACAAAGTAAATGATGAACAAGATAAACTGTATGATTTTATACAGACGGTTTGTTTTAATCAGGGAATAAGGACGAGAATTTTTAAAACTGAAAACGAGGCAATAGACTGGTTGATGTCAAAATAATCATTGTTTAAAGCTGATGTTTGTGTAAGAACTGCTAATCGGGCATCAAATAAAAAATATAATATCTTGTTTTTTAATAAGATATTATATTTTTTTTGTTTAGTGCTATCAAATTTTTGATACGATTTTCTATTGCGCCAAATTAATGGTAATTTTGCGGTCGATAAATCAACTTTATGGTTTGTTTGTGTTTAAGTGCTATTAGGCAGGTTGTCGCAAAATGAAAAGAATAAGTGTAATCATTTTTTTGTGTGTGTTTACAATTGTAGTTAGTAGAGCGAGCTCTGTTGATTCGGTTTCGACTTCACACAAGGGAGGTGAATTTATTACTTATACACATGTTTCTGTGAATGCGCCTTCAGCAGTTGTGAATGGTGTGATTGATGATTTTGTGTTTCAAACAAAATATGATTTGGAGGCTTTGTTTGGTTGGGGTTTGAAAAATCTGAAATTAAGAAGAGAATCCGACGAATTTATAGTATTTAATTTCAAATCAACTCAATACGATAAAAAATCAGATCTTATCAAAGCTGTTGGAGCGGTCGAAATCCCCGGAGTTATTAACTTTCCGGAGATACATGTGAACAGTAGGATGACGAAGAAAACATTCAGCAACGGATCGGTAGGTGTGGATATAAATGTATTGTATTCGGATACATTTCTGAAATCGACCACAGGAGTTTTCAGGATGTCGCCCAATTCAACAGATGGAAAATGTCAGATAACATTAGAAACGCGTGTAAAATTTGGTTGGTTTTTCGATTTATTTATCACAAAATCAACTTATCGGAGTATAATGGAATGGCGTTTTCAACAGTTGTTACACAATATAAAGGCAGAGGCAGAGGTAAGAGCCAGGAGATTGGATAAATAAAGATTTTTTATAATTAAAATATAGCATAAAGAATAACAAACGGATTTGTTTACATTAGTAAAATGGCAGAAAAAACACTTTTAGAAAAATTAGAAGGCTTACAACATAAATTTGAAGAAATTTCGACTTTAATAACCGATCCGGGAGTTATTTCTGATCAGAAGCGTTTTGTGAAATTGAACAAGGAATACCACGACCTGGAACGAATTCTGTCGGCCAAAAATGAGTATGAACTTTCGTTAGCTCATTTGGCCGAAGCAAAAGAATTGCTCGATTCGGAGTCGGATGCAGAAATGCGTGAAATGGCAAAGTCCGAAATTGACGAGATTGAACCGAAAATTCCACAAATGGAAGAAAACATAAAACTTTTGTTGATTCCTGTGGATCCTGAAGACAATAAAAATGCAATTGTCGAAATACGTGGAGGTACAGGCGGTGATGAAGCTGCAATTTTTGCAGGCGATTTGTTTAAAATGTATGTGAAATATTGCGAAACAAAACGCTGGAAGCTTGAAATTACGAATATAAGTGAAGGAACTTCTGGTGGTTACAAAGAGATAATTTTTACCGTTTCGGGCGAAAATGTGTATGGGACGCTTAAATACGAATCGGGAGTTCACCGCGTTCAGCGCGTACCTCAAACCGAAACACAGGGTAGGGTTCATACTTCGGCAGCTACGGTTGCTGTGCTTCCCGAAGCGGAAGAGTTTGATATCGAACTTAAAGAGTCGGATGTGCGGGTCGATACCTTTTGTTCGTCGGGTGCCGGTGGGCAGTCGGTGAATACAACTTATTCGGCCATTCGTCTTGTGCATATTCCTACCGGAATCACTGTTCAGTGCCAGGACGAAAAATCGCAGCATAAAAACAAAGCCAAGGCGATGATTGAATTGCGCTCGCGTATTTACGCTATCGAACATCAAAAATACCTCGACGAAATAGGTTCGAAACGTAAAACTATGGTTTCTACCGGCGATCGCTCGGCAAAGATACGTACTTATAATTACCCTCAGGGACGCATTACCGATCATCGTATAAACTTTACAATC
This sequence comes from uncultured Paludibacter sp., assembly GCA_964390175.1. Taxonomy (GTDB): domain Bacteria; phylum Bacteroidota; class Bacteroidia; order Bacteroidales; family Paludibacteraceae; genus Paludibacter. The sequence continues at coordinate 17,641 of CAYMHE010000054.1, read as the reverse complement.
TACAATCTATCAGCGTTTATGAATGGAGATATTCAGGGCGTTATTGACAATTTGATAGTGGCGGAAAATGCTGAGAGATTGAAAGAAAGTGAACTTTAAGAGACTTAAGGAATTGCATTTCTATACAATTGAATATTTAAACAATGACTCATATCGTAAATATAGACAGCAAAAATGACCAAACAAGAATTATTTGAAAATATTCAGCGAAAAAAATCTTTTCTCTGCGTGGGATTGGATACCGATATAAATAAAATACCGGAATTTATGTTTGATGCATCGAACGATCCGGTGTTTGAGTTTAATAAAGCAATTATTGATGCAACAGCCGATCTTTGTGTGGCTTATAAACCGAATCTTGCTTTTTACGAAAGTCTCGGGCTAGCCGGTTGGGATGTGTTGGATCGGACTGTGGATTACATCCGAGCTCATTATCCCGATCAGTTTATAATAGCCGATGCGAAGCGCGGTGATATTGGCAATACTTCGGCTATGTATGCCCGTACTTTTCTGGGAAATATGAATTTCGATTCGGTGACGGTGGCTCCTTACATGGGCGAAGATTCGGTGACTCCTTTTCTTGGATACGATGGTAAATGGGTAATTTTATTGGCACTTACATCGAATAAAGGCGCTTACGATTTTCAGTTTGAGAAAAATGCCGAAACCGGTGAACGTCTATTCGAGAAGGTGTTGAAAACATCGCTTAACTGGGGAACCGACGAAAACATGATGTATGTGGTAGGTGCCACCAAGGCTGAAATGCTCACTGATATCCGCGCTATTGTTCCCGCGCATTTTTTGCTTGTCCCGGGTGTTGGTGCGCAGGGTGGAAGTCTTGAAGAGGTAGCCAGATATGGATTAAACGGCACTTGTGGGTTGCTCGTTAACTCGTCGCGTCAGATTATGTATGCTTCCTCTGAGCCTGATTTTGCTTTGGCTGCTCGTCGTGAGGCCGAAAAAGTGCAAACTGAAATGGAATTTATTCTGAAGCAGGCCGAATTGATATAGAGATTATGGATTGAATATTAAAGCAAATGCTTTAATATAGAAAACGCCCTGGAAGTTCAACAAAACTTTTAGGGCGTTTTCTATATGTCGGTCAATTTCAATGTTTTATTTAATTGAACCGGTTTTGGTTATAGTTTTACGTACAAATCTTCAGTGCTTTTACGAACTTTAGCTGCGGCGGCATATTTATCTTCTACAGTGTCACGATAGCCAAGTACGAGTATGCTCACAGAACCCAGATTTTGTTGGCTTAATCCAAGTATTTCGTCTAAAGCTGCAGGATTAAATCCTTCCATTGGTGTGGTGTCTACTTGTTCTTCTGCAGCAGCTATCAGCCCTGTGCCTAAAGCTATGTAAGTTTGTTTGGCGTTCCACAAGAAATTCTGTTCTTCGCTTCCGGCAACTGCTCCATCAAAAGCTGCTCTGAAATCGGCCAATGCTTCTACCGGTATGTTTCTTGTTTTTGCGATGTTTTGTATGTATTCGTCTACAAGTTTGGCTGTGATTTTTTTGTATGCTGCAAAAACAAGTATGTTCGATCCTTCCAGTATTTGAGGTTGTTGGCAAGCTTCGTTGTAAATTTTCTGACGAAGGGCTGCATCTTCGATTTCAATAACCTTGAAGGCTTGTAATCCGAAAGAAGTGGGTGCCAGACGAATAGCTTCTTTTATTTTGTCTACTTTTTCCACCGGCACTTTGGCTTTATTCATTCGTTTGGTGGCATAACGCCAGTTGAGTTGTTCTATTAAGCTCATAATTTATTTTGTTTTGTTTGTTGAATTTGTTTTATAACGTTATAAACGAATAATCGTTCATTTATTGATTTAAATTTTTTTGTGTCAAATGCTGATAGCTCGCCACGAAGCTTCGAAAATGTCAACTAGATCTTTAGTGCTTAAGCTCGTTTTGTCTGCTTTTGATTTTTTGACAAGATAACTTAAGGGTGAAAATAATAGACTGTAAATGATATCATTTTCGATCGGCCGGAGTAATTTCTCATTTTTGCTCCGTATAAATAATGACTCGAACACAGGGCAAAAATCCATTCTGTATGTTTTTTCCATATGTTCAAATAATGGTGAGTTGCTGTAGTTCTCTAAAAAAACGTATTCTTCTAAATTGTCAATAATATATTGATAATGATTTAAATATATGCTTCTGAAAGTTCCTTTTGCAACTGTCATTTCCATGCCTTCGGCAAAGTAAGAATGTCCCATTCGTTCCTTGACATGAATGAAGAGTTTCTTGATCATGTCTTCCTTGTTTTCGAAATAAAGATAGATGGTTGCCGGAGAAACGCCGGCTTCCGAAGCTATTTTCGAAATAGCACTTCCCTCGAATCCGTCGCGGTTGATCACTTTGATGGCTGCTTTATAGATGCGTGGTATTTTATCTTCGTCTCTTACTCTCATGCTGCAAAGATAAGTGAATGATCGTTTATTTAAGCTGTGTTTTTACAAATATTTTCGATAGCAAATATCTATTGCTATATAGATATTTGCTATTTGTGTTCTAACTGCTTGTTTGTGAGTTGCATATATTGTAATGTCGGCTTTGGTTGCCGGTGGAAGCGCTATGAAGATTGATGTATTATTATATTTCAACGAAAAGTTTTTCTTTGCTTTTTCGCACTTTCGGAAGATTAGCATTGTAATCTTTTTCTTCGTCGCGATTGCCAAGTGCCAATAAGCAAACGGTACCCAGGTTTTTATCTTCTAACTCAAGTATGCTGTCGAGTTCTTTTGAATTAAAGCCTTCGATGGGCACCGAGTCCACATTTTCGGCAGCAGCGGCTACTAACCCAAAACCGAGAGCGATATAAGCCTGTCGTGCTGCCCAGTTGAAATTGTCAGCATCGCTGCGCATAAGTAAGTAATTCAGCATTTTTCGGAAACCTTCTGATTTTTCTTTTGGCAAAGTTCGTGCACTTTTAAATAGTTCGAAATATTCGTCGAGCATTTCTGGGTTTATGGATGTGTTGGCTGCAAAAACAAGTAAATGTGAGCAAGTTGGGATTTGCGGTTGGCCTGTGGCAGCAAGGTTAAATATTTTTTCTTTCATTTCCTGGCTTTTGATGACAAATACTGTGAACGGTTGAAGTCCCAAAGATGTGGGAGCCAAGCGAATAGCTTCAAGAATATTTTCTGCTTTTTGTGTATCGATAGATGTGCCATTCATCATTTTACTGGCATAGCGACGATTTAGTTTTTCTGTTAAATTCATTTTATAATAAAGAAATTTTGATTTATTACCCTATCGAACGTTTGAAAGGCTTTATTGTTTTGGCCCGATTTGTTTGATGAGTTGCAATCGAAAACAGTTTAAGAGCTTATGCCGGTTTTCTGTTTGAAAATAGTCTGTTTTTTTGTACCTTTGCGCTTTCGAAAAAAAATGAGCTTGTGCATAGTCCGGGCTTCAGTAAAATTATAAAAACTAACGAATACCTTTTGCGGTCAGGGGTATTTAAAATACTTAAAAACATATGTTTGAATCTCTTAGTGAAAGGCTGGAACGGTCGTTTAAAATCCTGAAAGGGGAAGGCAAGATTACCGAAATTAATGTGGCGGAAACGCTGAAAGATGTGCGTAAAGCTTTGCTTGATGCCGACGTTAACTATAAAATAGCCAAAACATTTACAGACACAGTAAAAGATAAAGCCATAGGGCAGGATGTGTTGACTTCGTTGAAACCGCAACAACTGTTGGTGAAGATTGTGCACGATGAACTTGCCATGTTAATGGGCGGACAAAGTGTGGATGTCAACCTGAAAGGGAATCCTTCAGTTATCTTGATGTCGGGTTTGCAGGGATCAGGTAAAACTACTTTTTCCGGTAAGCTGGCTAATTTATTAAAATCTAAACGGGCAAAAAATCCTTTGTTGGTAGCTTGTGACGTGTATCGTCCTGCTGCTATCGAGCAGTTAAGGGTGCTTGGCGAGCAAATAGGCATACCTGTTTATTCCGATTTGGAAAGTAAAAATCCTGTTGCTATTGCCGAAGCAGCGATTAAATATGCAAAACTGCATGGAAACGATGTTGTAATTGTCGATACTGCCGGACGTTTGGCTGTCGATGAGGTGATGATGAACGAGATTGCGGCGATTAAGAAGGCCATTCAACCTCAGGAAATCCTGTTTGTTGTGGATGCAATGACGGGACAGGATGCTGTCAACACTGCCAAAGAATTTAACGACAGACTTGATTTCGATGGTGTTGTTTTAACCAAACTCGATGGTGATACGCGTGGTGGTGCTGCGCTTTCTATCCGATCGGTGGTAACAAAGCCAATTAAATTTGTAGGTACAGGCGAAAAAATGGATGCGCTTGACGTATTCTATCCTGAACGTATGGCCGACCGTATTCTCGGTATGGGTGATATTGTGTCGTTGGTAGAACGTGCTCAGGAACAATATGATGAAGATGAAGCTCGTCGCCTGCAAAAGAAGATTGCTAAAAATCAATTCGATTTCGATGATTTTCTTTCTCAGATAGCCCAGATCAAAAAAATGGGTAATATCAAGGATTTAGCGGCTATGATTCCCGGGATGGGCAAGGCGCTGAAAGATGTTGAAATAGATGACAATGCGTTTAAAGGTATCGAAGCCATTATTCACTCCATGACTCCGACTGAAAGAGCAAATCCTTCGTTGCTGAATGGAAGTCGGAAAAATCGCATTGCCAAAGGAAGCGGTACTACCATTGTTGAAGTGAACAGGCTGTTGAAGCAGTTTGAGCAGACCAGTAAAATGATGCGCATGGCCACTATGCAACAGGGTAAACTGAAAATAGGAAAAAGAAGATAATAAGCCAATTATTCAAAATGCCAATTAATTAATCAAATTATCACATTATCGCATTGGCACATTAAAAAAATTATGTATAAACTCATTGATGGTAAAGCCATTTCGGAACAGGTAAAACTCGAAATTGCAGAAGAAGTGAAAGCAATTGTCGCTTCGGGACGACGTGCTCCGCATTTGGCGGTGATTATTGTTGGTCACGATGGTGGCAGCGAAACTTATGTAGCTCACAAAGTGAAATCGTGTGAGCAGGTTGGTTTTAAATCGACTAAAATTACTTTTGAGGATGATGTAACCGAGGCAGAATTGCTGGCAAAGATCGATGAACTGAACAAAGATACAGCCTTGGACGGTTTTATTGTTCAGTTGCCTCTGCCTAAACATATTTCGGAACAAAAAGTAATTGAAGCCATCGATTATCGCAAAGATGTTGATGGTTTTCATCCTGTAAATGTGGGTCGAATGTCAATTGGATTGCCATGTTATGTTTCGGCTACTCCATCCGGAATCATCGAACTGCTAAAGCGTTACGAAATTCCTACCGCAGGTAAAAATTGTGTGGTCATCGGACGAAGCAATATTGTCGGAAAGCCAATTGCTTCGCTGATGATGCAAAAAGCTTATCCGGGCGATGCCACAGTAACCGTTTGCCATAGCCGGACAAAAAACCTGAAGGAAATGTGCCTGCAGGCCGATATTATTATCGCAGCGCTGGGAATGCCGGAGTTTCTTACTGCTGATATGGTAAAAGAAGGCGCCACTATTATCGATGTGGGCACCACCCGTGTGCCATCAACGCAAACAAAAAGTGGCTTCCGGCTGAGTGGTGATGTGAAGTTTGATGAGGTAGCACCTAAATGTTCGTACATTACGCCGGTTCCTGGAGGAGTTGGACCAATGACGATTGTTTCGTTGCTTAAAAATACGCTGTTGGCAGCCAAAGGAGAAATCTATTAATTGACAATTATACTATTTACAATTTATAATTTCAGAATAAGTTCCGAAATTGTAAATTGTAAATTTTTAAATAGTAAATATTTCAATGACTTTATTCTACGTCCCAAATCTGGCTACTGAACATGTACTTTCGGAAGAAGAGTCACTTCATGCTGTAAAGGTGTTGCGTTTACAGGCTGGTGATAAACTGGTTGTAGTGGATGGAGTAGGAGGGTATCACATTGCAAAAATCACTTTGCCACATCCTAAACGTTGCGCTTTCGAGCTAATTGAATCGCAATTTGAATTTGGGAAACGCGATTATAAACTTCATATTGCCATTGCCCCAACCAAGAATATGGATCGACTGGAGTGGTTTGTCGAGAAGGCTACTGAGATTGGAATTGACGAAATAACACCAATTATATGCAGGTTTTCCGAACGTAAAATGGTGAAGGCCGAACGATTGGAAAAAATCATAGTGTCGGCTGCTAAACAGTCGGTGAAAGCGTATTTCCCAAAGTTGAATCCTCAATGCACGTTTGACGAGCTGATAAAAAATCATCAGGCCACACAGAAGTTTATAGCTCATTGTTACGATTCGGAAAAAAGACAGCTGAAAACTGAAATCGTTCCGGCAAAAGATATGCTTGTACTGATTGGCCCCGAAGGTGATTTCAGCAAAGAAGAAGTGGATAAAGCAATTAAAAACGGATTTCTTCCTGTTTCGTTGGGCGAAAGCCGGTTAAGGACCGAAACTGCCGGTGTTGTGGCGTGCCACACCGTTTCACTGATGAACCAATAATGATTGAAACAAGAGAGCAGCCAAAATACTAATAAAAAAGCCCCGTCCGTTCAGAACAGGGCTTTTTTTAGCGATTGAAATTTGATGTTGTTAGTCCATCTCTTCTTCGATAAACTCATTAGAAGCATCAATTTCGAAAACAGACAATTGACGACGGAACAATTCGTCCAACGAAATTTGGAATGTTTCGGTATGAGCGATGCCTTTGATCGGAGTCATTTTATCAAGTATGATCTGAAGTAAATGACGGTTGTCTTTGGCGTAAATTTTCACGAACATCGAAAATTTTCCTGTTGCATAATGACATTCTACAATTTCAGGAATTTTCTTTAGTTCTTCTACTACAGAAGGAAATAGTTTTACGTCGCTCAAAGTGATTCCAATGTACGCACATGTTTGAAACCCAACTTTGTAAGTGTCGATTACAAACTCCGATCCTTTTATGATTCCGGTGTTCTTAAGTTTTTGAATTCTTTGGTGAATAGCCGCTCCGGAAACATTACATTCCCGTGCAACTTCCAAAAAAGGAATACGCGCATCCTGAGAAATAAGTTGTAAGATTTTCTTGTCTAAACGGTCGATTTGATGGTGTCCCATGGTATTTTGTTTTATTCTGATTTGAGTAGTTATGTGTCTATTCGTTGTGTTTGACTTGCAAATGTATTAATTATTTTTTTATTTTCTGCAATAAAATAAACAAATTGAAAGTTTATTTGAGAAAATATTCATTTTAACGATATTTTCCGTTGTCACAATCGTTGAGCATGCTTATGTAGCTGTGGTAGCGGGAGCTATTTATTATTTCGTTTTCAACTGCTTGCAAAACAGCGCATCCGGGTTCGTGAACATGTGTGCAGTTCGAGAATCGGCAGTTTTGAGAGATTTCAAATATTTCTTTGAAAAAATGCCCTATTTCTGCCTTTTCCATATCGATAGTACCAAAGCCCTTGATGCCGGGCGTGTCGATCACAGCACCTCCTTCACCGAGTTCGAACATTTCGGAAAAAGTAGTAGTGTGCATCCCTTTGTTATGATAGCTCGAAATTTCACCTGTTTTAGCCAGCGAATGTGGTGCTATGGTGTTGATAAGTGTTGATTTACCTACGCCTGAATTGCCCGAAATCAGCGTTGTTTTATTTTTGAAAAAATCAGTAAGTGTTTCGATGTTCATTGACTTTTTTACTGATATTTTAAAAACAGGATAGCCTAAATTGTTGTAAAGAGCTTCAAGAGCATCGAGCTGTTTAATTTCGTCGGCCGAATAAATATCTGTTTTATTGAATATAAGGCAGGCCGGAACCCGATAAGCCTCGGCGGATGCCAGGAAGCGATCGATGAAAATTGTTGAAGTTTCGGGATAATTAATGGTGGCTATTAGCGCTACCAAATCAAGGTTGGCGGCCAGGATGTGCGACTGCTTGGACAAGTTGGAGGAGCGCCGTACGATGTAGTTTTTTCGGTTATGAATGGCCGATATCATTCCTGTGCCGTCGGTGTTTGTCTCGAAATCAACGAGATCGCCCACGGCAATCGGGTTGGTGCTGCGTATCTTGTTCAAACGCAGATTTCCCTTCATTTTACATTCGGTCAGGTCGCCATTATCGGCTTTTACCTGGTACCAGCTTCCTGTGTTTCTTACTACAAGTCCGATCATTTATTCATTCCCTGTTTTTTATATGCTGTCCAATTCAATCGTAAAAATTTTAAAATGCCTCAGTGGCTGTGATGTAAAACTGAAGTTTTTCTCCGTAATTATTTTTAGCTACATCAAAACGTAAATGTACCCTGGCATCGTTCAGCCGATACCTCAACCCCGCTCCATAAGCCACTTTCAGTTTGTCGATCTTATAATTGTCGCTGTTCATTACATCGCCTGCAGCGCAAAAAACGGCTGCTTTTAGTCTTTTGTATAACGGTACCCTGTATTCGGTTTGCAATAGCAACAATACATTGTCGCGATACATTCCCTGTCTGAATCCCCTCAGCATATCACGTCCACCAATGGTGGGCAGCAGCTGAAAAGGTATTTCGTTTTTGCTGAAAGCTCCCGAAAAACAGGCTTGCCAGGCCAATAGCTGATTGTTGAAAACCGGAAGATATTGGCGCAAATCAAAAGTGATGTCGGTAACTGAATAGGTACTTCCCCATGCTGCTTTCGATGTGCTGACGGTTGACTTTGCAAAGATACCCTTTTGTGGGTAAAATTGATTGTCGCGGCTATCGAAAGATGCAAGAAAACCGAAATTCAGTTGTTTAAACGGTTTCCAGCCTTCACTGCCATATTCATCGAAAACGCGAGACCGAATGGTTTCAAATGTTGCATCGGTTTTTATGTTCTCGGTACGGAAGCCAATCATTGCTCCTACGTAAATGTGTTCGGTAAGCGAATATTGCGGCTGAAGCGTGAAGCTGAAAATATCAGATGTAAAGGTTTGCTTTATGTTGGTTGGTTGGTTTCCAATGCCGTAATAAAAATCGGGATAATTCCGGAAATTGATATTGGAATACAGGTACCACTTATTGTCGGCTAAATATATTTTGGGTGTAATATTAAATAAAAACTGGTCCAGCAATGTGTATTCAGCGCTTCCTGAAACAGAGCTGATGCGGTTCATGCTTTTGCTTTTGAAATAGTATCCACCGGCAATTCCACCCGACCAACTTGTTTCTTGTTGATAACCGGCATGAGGGATGACAAATAAGCTGCTACGGGAAACGACTGAATCGGTTTGTTGCGCATACGATGGACTTACGGAAATGAATGCTGCGACTAAAAAGAGCAATAAGCTGTTCAATTGTATATTGAAACAGAAACAATCAGTCATCGCTCTGAGTGAGGGATGACTGATTGTTCGATGTGAGTTTTGAGCCTGGCCGTACAATACAACAACTGAGCGTTAAACTGTCATTATTTCTTTTTCTTTGGCCAGCAACATGTCATCAACTTTTTTGATATATTTATCATGAATTTTCTGAACATTTGCTTCTGCATCTTTTTCCATATCTTCGGGCAGGCCGTTTTTTTCCAGCTTTTTAAGTTGCTCTATGGCTTCGCGGCGTGCGTTGCGGATAGATATTTTAGCTTCCTCGCCTTCGTGTTTCGATTGTTTGGCCAGCTGCCGACGGCGTTCTTCGGTGAGCGGAGGTATGCCAAGGCGGATCACTTCGCCATTGTTCATAGGCGTGATACCAACATCCGAGTTCAGAATTGCTTTTTCAATTATTCCAATCAGACCTTTTTCCCAGGGTTGAATGGTGATAGTTTTTGCATCGGGAGTGGTGACGGTGGCCACATTGGTAAGCGGTACATGTGAGCCGTAATACTCTACTTTTACACCGTCCAGAATGCGTGTATTGGCTTTTCCTGCGCGGATATGCGCCAACGATTCATCTAAAAACAAAAGAGTAGCTTCCATGCTATCTTCTGCATTTGTAAGTATGGGTTTTACTTCTTGCATAATAGTTTAATTATATAGTTTTATTATTTCAAAAAAGTTATAAGTATTTTGTTATTTACTTTTTCTATTTCCGAAATGTAATTGTTAGTTGCTTACAAGTGTGCCAATTTTTTCGCCGTTCATTACCTTTTTCAGGTTGCCCGGCGTGTCCATGTCGAAAACATAGATAGGCATGTTATTTTCCTTACACATTGTCGTTGCGGTAAGGTCCATTACTTTAAGGTTTCGGTTATATATTTCGTCGTAAGTGATTTCGGTAAATTTGGTGGCCGAAGGGTCTTTTTCGGGGTCGGCAGTGTAAACGCCATCCACGCGGGTTCCTTTGAGCATAACGTCGGCTTCAATTTCGATGGCCCTAAGCGATGAACCTGTGTCGGTAGTGAAAAACGGATTCCCTGTACCGGCCGAAAGAATCACTACTTCGCCGTTTTCGAGCGCCTGAACGGCTTTTTGTTTGGAATAAAATTCGCCGATTGGCTCCATGCGAATGGCAGTGAGCACCCTCGATTTTACACCTGCTGCCTGTAGCGCCGAGTTCAGTGCCAGGCTATTGATAACGGTAGCCAGCATTCCCATTTGGTCGCCCTGCACGCGGTCGAAACCTTTGGAAGTGCCACTGAGTCCGCGGAAGATGTTGCCTCCGCCAATGACAATGCCTACCTGAACGCCCATTGAAGCTATTTCTGCTATCTGTTGTGCATACTCTCCCAGTCGAATTTCGTCGATGCCGTATTGTTTTTCGCCCATCAGCGATTCGCCACTGAGCTTTAATAAAATGCGTTTGAATGTTGCCATTTCTGTTTTGTTGTGGATTTTCAAAACAAAAGTAAATAATTTGAGTGGGATGTGCAAATTCCCCGGCGTACAAGATGAAATCACCACCTATGAAGTTCATAGCACCACCAACAGATCCCATATCACCACCAATGGAGTCCATATCACCACCAACGGACTCCGTATCACCACCAACGGACTCCATATCACCACCAACGGACTCCATATCACCACCAACGGACTCTATTGGTGGTGGTGGCGATGAAAAACAATATGAATTTTGCCGGCTAACTTTTTCATTTTATTTTTGTTTAAGAAGCAGGCATTTGCTGACGGTGGGTTGGAAGGAATTTCAATCAGCAACAGGCAGTGTCCGGGATGCGAGATGGGGATATTGCGTATTTCCTCTGAATTTTATGGTTACTATTTAAATAAATAAAAATGAAAGAATTGAAATTTGAAAACAAAGATAAGTTGCCGCTTATGGGGCTCGGCACCTGGCTTTCGAAATCGAACGAAGTGTACGATGCAGTGATTGAAGCTATAAAAGCAGGTTACCGCCATATCGACTGTGCTTATATTTATGGAAACGAAAAAGAAATTGGGCGGGCGCTGGCGTTTGCTTTTTCGTCGGGTTTGGTGACGAGGGAGGAGATGTTCATTACTTCCAAGTTGTGGAACAGCGATCATGCACCGAAACGGGTGGCAATGGCGATAGATAAAACGCTTACAGATCTGAGGCTGGAGTATCTCGATTTGTATTTGATGCATTGGCCCATTGCTTTTAAAGGTGGCCACGAGCAGGTGAAATCGGTTTCGGACCTGGTGCCGCTCGACGAAATGCCCCTCGAAGTCACCTGGGAAGCTATGGTAGCGCAAAAAGAGGCTGGCCTGGTGCGACATGTTGGTGTTTCTAACTTTAGTATTCCGAAACTTCAGCAGTTGTTCGAAAAAAGCAAAACAAAGCCGGAAGTCAATCAGGTGGAGATTCATCCATATTTTCAGCAAAACGAATTGATCAGTTTTTGCAATGCAAACAATATACTGGTTACAGCTTATTCGCCTCTTGGCAGTAAGTCGCTTATGAAAAACGACGAAGGCATACAACAAGATAAAAGCATTGTCGAAATGGCGAAAAAACACAATTGCAGCACGGCGCAGCTTATACTGGCCTGGGGTCTGCAACGTGGTTATGCCGTGATTCCCAAATCGGCCAACAAAGAAAGGATTATCGAAAACATCGGCGCCTTCAATGTCCGATTGGACGATGAAGATAGGTTGGCAATCGGAAAACTCGACCGGAAAATGAGGATCGCCACTGCCAGGTATGCCGTATTACCGGGCGGATATTACAGCTACGAAAACATATGGGACGAGTAAAAACTTAAACCGTCGGTATTGTAAGGCCCGGATTGTTTTCGTCGACCGGGAAGCGCCGTTTTCCGATGCGCTTCCCGGTCGCGTTTTATTTCCTGCCTATAGGTTATTTTAATCTAAATATCAGAGCGAAGTTATGAAATCGTTTAATAATTTCGTTCTTTTTTTGTATTTTTGCACGAATTTGTATATAAATTAGATATGAGTACAGAACTTAGTGAACAAGAACAGTTCAGACGCCAGAGTCTGACCGAATTACGTAACCTCGGCATCGATCCTTATCCTGCCGCATTGTATCCAACCGACGCATTCTCAATTGACATAAAATCTGAATTTAAAGACGAAGAAAGCGGAAAACCCGTATGTATTGCCGGTCGTATTATGAGCCGACGTATCATGGGCAAAGCCTCTTTTGTCGAATTGCAGGACTCAAAAGGTCGTATTCAGGTGTACGTAAGCAGGGACGACATCAATACCGAAGCGCAACCCGAAATGTACAATACAGTTTTCAAAAAACTGTTGGACATAGGTGATTTTATTGGGATCAAAGGCTTTGTTTTTCGTACTCAAACCGGCGAAATCAGCGTTCACGCACAGGAACTGACTGTGTTGAGCAAATCAATTCGTCCGCTTCCGATTGTAAAATACAAAGATGGAGTGGCCTATGATGCGTTCGAAGATCCCGAACAACGTTATCGTCAGCGCTATGTGGATTTGGTGGTGAACGAAGGCGTGAAAGATATTTTCATGAAACGTACCAAAGTGTACCAATCCATGCGCGATTATTTCAATGCTGAAGGTTATATTGAGGTGGAAACTCCGATTCTTCAATCTATACCGGGTGGCGCTTCTGCCCGTCCGTTTATCACTCACCACAATGCTTTGGACATTCCATTGTATCTGCGTGTGGCCGATGAACTTTATCTCAAAAGATTAATAGTAGGTGGATTCGAAGGCGTGTATGAGTTCTCGAAAAACTTCCGCAACGAAGGTATGGATCGTACCCACAATCCCGAATTTACTGCTATGGAAATATATGTAGCCTACAAAGACTACAACTGGATGATGACTTTCACTGAAAATATGATTGAAAAAATCTGTATGGACGTGAACGGAACCAACGAAATTACTATTGGCGACAAGGTTATCAGCTTTAAAACACCTTTCAAACGCATAACAATGATTGATGCCATCAAGGAACACACTGGCATCGATATCAATGGAATGGACGAAGTGCAATTGCGCGAAGTTTGTAAAACTTTGCACGTTGAAGCTGATGATACCATGGGTAAAGGCAAAATGATTGACGAAATCTTTGGTGAAAAATGTGAGGGAAGTTATATCCAACCAACCTTTATTACTGATTATCCCCGCGAAATGAGTCCGCTTTGTAAGCGTCACCGCGATAATCCGGAACTGACCGAGCGCTTTGAATTGATGGTGAATGGTAAGGAACTGGCCAATGCTTATTCTGAACTGAACGACCCGATTGATCAGCTGGGACGATTCCAGGAACAATTAAAACTAAGCGAAAAGGGCGACGATGAAGCCATGTTTATCGATATGGACTTTGTGCGTTCGCTGGAATATGGTATGCCTCCAACATCGGGTATGGGTATTGGTATGGATAGGCTCGTTATGCTTATGACAGGCCAGCAAGCCATTCAGGAAGTGCTTTTCTTCCCTCAGATGAAACCTGAAAAAGTGGCAAAAAAAGATGGACCTGAGAAATTTATTGAACTTGGAATACCTGAAGTATGGGTAGAAGTGGTTCAAAAAGCAGGCGTTGTAATGGTAGCCGATCTGAAAGAATTGAATCCTAATAAATTCCATCAGGATATTTGCGGTATTAATAAAAAAAATAAACTCGGTCTGACAAATCCTTCGAAAGAAGAAGTGGCAGCGTGGATTGAACAAGTAAGCCGGTAAACAAGGATACAGGGGTAGTTTAAGTAAGCTTTTCTTACTTGTGTCCCTGTCAACTCGTCAACTAATATGTTAAACGAAAAAAGTAAAATAGCTATTTTAGGCGGAGGAAGCTGGGCAACTGCAATCGCTAAAATTGCGCTTGTCAATTCAAGTGAAGTTAACTGGTACATGCGCAGGCAGGAGCAGATTGATGAATTCATCCGTCTAAGCAAAAATCCTTCCTATCTCACGGGCGTGAAGTTTGATACCGACCGCATAAATTTTACAAGCAATATAAATCATGTGGTAGCCACTTCGGATATTCTGATCCTGGCTACTCCATCTCCGTTTCTGAAACAGCATCTGAAAAAACTGAGACGAAAGCTGGACAAGAAAATTATTGTTTCGGCCATCAAAGGAATTGTACCTGACGAAAACATGATAGTTTCGGATTATTTTGAAGCATTTTATAATGTTCCAAAAGATAATATTGCTGTGCTGGCGGGTCCCTGTCATGCCGAAGAAGTGGCTTTGGAACGGCTATCGTACCTTACAATTGGTTGTAGCTCGCGCGAAAAAGCCCGAATGCTCGCCCAACGTTTTTCAACAAGTTTTATCAAAACATCAATAAGCGATGATATGCTTGGTATCGAATACTCTTCGGTTATGAAGAATATTTACTCTATCGCTGCAGGTATTTGTCATGGATTAAAATACGGAGATAATTTTCAGGCTGTGCTTATTTCGAATGCCATTCAGGAAATCAATCGTTTTTGCAATGCCATCAATCCGCTTCACAGGGATATAAACGAACCGGCTTATCTGGGCGACTTGCTCGTAACGGCCTATTCAAAGTTCAGCCGAAACCGGCTTTTTGGAACAATGATAGGGAAAGGATATTCGGTAAAAACGGCCCAGATAGAAATGGAAATGATCGCCGAAGGTTATTATGCCACCAAATGTATTCATGAAATTAACGAGAAATACAGAGTGAGCATGCCCATAGTGGATGCCATTTACGAAATACTTTACAACCGTTGTTCACCAACGCTCGAAATCAGAAAATTGACAGAAAAGCTGAAGTAATACAGCTCCCTAAATCCCCCTTCAGGGGACTTTTAGATAGTTTTTTTTAGTATTACTAATACCAAAACAAACATTAAAAATTATATTTACAGAACATATCAATTAAAATATTAAACTATTATAAACTAACTCAGAAGTCCCCTGAAGGGGGATTTAGGAGGCTAATAATTATCTTATGCAACACATTAAACTTTCTATCGAAAAAGCGTTCGGATTTGTTTCCGAACAAGCTGTGGCAGATTATAAGACACAAGTTACCAATGCTAACGCGGCCCTGCACAATGGAACAGGAAAAGGTAGCGATTTTCTGGGTTGGTTAAACTTGCCAACTTCAATTGATGAAGCGCATTTAACCGATGTGGAAAATACTGCAAAAATTCTTCGTGAAAATTGCGAAATAGTTGTAGTGATTGGTATTGGAGGCAGTTACCTCGGTGCTAAAGCGGTTATCGATGCGCTATCGAACAGTTTCGACTGGTTGCAAACTGAGCGCACATCGCCTGCAGTGGTTTATGCCGGGCAAAATATCGGCGAAGATTATCTCTACGAACTTCAGGAGCTTTTGAAAAATAAAAAGTTCGGTATCATTTCAATTTCAAAATCAGGAACAACTACCGAACCTGCTTTGGCTTTTCGCTTGCTGAAAACGCAACTCGAAGAACAACAGGGCAAAGAAGCCGCTAAAAACCTTATCGTTTGTGTAACTGACAAAGCACGCGGTGCCTTGCGTACTCTCGCAACACAGGAAGGTTACAAAACCTATGTAATCGAAGATAATATCGGAGGTCGTTATTCAGTGCTTTCGCCCGTAGGATTACTCCCTATCGCTGTTGCCGGATTTGATATCCGTAAGTTGGTGGAAGGAGCTGTAACTATGGAAAAACTTTGTGGAGAGGACGTTTCTTTCGAAGAGAATCCTGCTGCTCAATATGCTGCTGTGCGTAATGAATTGTATAAAACTGGTAAAACCACTGAAATTCTTGTGAACTTTCATCCAAAATTGCATTACATCGGCGAATGGTGGAAACAGCTTTATGGCGAAAGCGAAGGGAAAGAAAACAAAGGTATTTTTCCGGCAGCAGTCGATTTTACAACCGATCTGCATTCTATGGGTCAATGGATACAAGAGGGCGAACGCAATATATTTGAAACAGTCATTTCGGTGAACGAACCGAATCATACCAAAGTTTTTCCTCACGACGAAGCAAATCTTGATGGTTTGAATTTCTTGTCAGGCAAACGTGTGGATGAGGTAAATAAAATGGCCGAACTTGGTACCATGATTGCGCATGTCGACGGTGGGGTGCCTAATTTGAAAATTGAATTGCCTAAGCTGAACGAATACTATTTGGGTGAGTTGCTTTATTTCTTCGAAAAAGCTTGTGGTATCAGTGGTTATGTGTTGGGCGTAAATCCGTTCGATCAACCCGGAGTAGAGGCTTACAAGAAAAATATGTTTGCATTGCTTGACAAACCTGGTTTCGAAGCCGAAACAAAGGCAATAAAAGCAAGATTGTAAAAACCCCATTTCAGAACATAAAAAAACGGTTGCTTCGAAAAGCAACCGTTTTTTTATATCTTTTTTTGAATCAATAAACTGATATGATTTGTGCTTAAGGTCTTTTAGCAACAATAGGCGTTTTGAAACTAATAATTGACGTGTTGGAACCTAAACTATTTTCGAACACAGCATCCGATTGAATTGTGAATGTCAGTTTTGCTTCTCTGCTGGGCTTAACGGCCAGGTATCTGAGCGAAAAATAGAGTGTTGGCATTTTTCCTTCCAATATGAACTTACCGGTATTATAGTTCGATTCAGGGGTGAAAATCGAATCCATTGAGGTCACCGGAGGCAGAATTATTTTCGATACGCTGTCGGCCGACTGTTTAATGTAAAACGATTTGAGGTTGTTTTCGTATCCGGTGGCAACCAGGAAGATAGATACAGTATCGCCCACCTGAAGAGTGTCAAGTCGATAAGAACCATCGTCTGTTAAATATGCTTTCAAAGTGTCGCCATGCTGATTTACTAATGGGGAGAAATAAAATTCCGGAGTATAATTCGAACTTCCGTCGAGATTACAGGATGAAAGAACAGCAATTATAATAGCGAAAAATAAAAAAATACGTGTTTTCATAAGGATTGTTATTTTCGGTGCAAAATTACAAAAATTATACCATTTATTGGGCTTAGATGCAAACAAAGTTCAAAATGTTGCATCAAAAAAAGGAAGAATAAAAAATATTCTTCCTTTTTTATGTCGGGATGACAAGATTCGAACCTGCGACCTCTACGTCCCGAACGTAGCACGCTACCAACTGCGCCACATCCCGATGATTTTTTGTGGTCACAAAATTACTTTATTTTAAAAAAAATAAGAAATAATTTGTTTGTTTTTTTTCTGAAAAAACGGGGTGCTTTATATGTGCATTCACTGCCGTACGAAAGTTTTTATAAAAGATTATTTAGGAAACACAACTGTTTGC
>CAYMHE010000053.1:0-20260 GCA_964390175.1 uncultured Paludibacter sp. | reverse complement strand
AAATCCTATTGTTGAGTTGACAACAATGCCCTGAGCAGCATTTTTTAATTTTAAAGATAAATCATATAATAAATAGATAAATGCAATATAATTTCGACGAAGTAATCGACCGTAAAAATACGAACGCAGTAAAACTTGAACGTTGTAAAGCTCTTTTTGGAACAGAGGATGTGTTGCCTTTATGGGTGGCCGATATGGATTTTCGGACACCCGATTTTATTTTAGATGCTTTGCGTCAGCGGCTCGAACATCCTCTCTTGGGCTACACTATGCCACCTGCTAACTTTTATCCACTGATGCAACAATGGATTACGACTCATCACAACTGGAATGTAAAACGTGAATGGATTGGATTTCTGCCCGGTATTGTTCCCGGACTTGCTTTTGCAGTGCAGAGTCTCACCGAGGTTGGTGATGAAATTATTGTACAACCTCCTGTTTATTATCCCTTTTTCAATGTTGTCAAAAACAATAACCGTACTTTGGTCTATAACCCGTTGATTGAGAAGGATGGGAAATTTGTAATGGATTTTGACGATTTAGAGAAGAAAATCAGTGCAAAAACGAAACTTTTCATACTTTGTAACCCACACAATCCCGGAGGAAGGGTGTGGACGCACGAAGAGTTGCAGCGGTTTGCCGGCATTTGCGAAAAACACAATGTAATCATTGTATCAGATGAAATACATGCCGATATGGTGTTGCCCGGAAATACCCGGCATACGCCTATGGCTTGCGTTTCGGAATGGGCAGAAAATCATACGGTTACATTTATGGCGCCTACAAAAGTATTCAATATGCCCGGCCTTATCAGCTCGGGCTACATTATTCCCAATGCGGATTTGAGACACAAATTTGCTGAATTTCTCGAAGCATCAGAAATGAATTCGGGTAATTTGTTTGCTTATATCGGTGCTGTGGCAGCTTACGAAAATGGAGAAGAGTGGCGTTTGCAGATGCTTGATTATGTGAAGGAAAATATAGATTTTGTTGCAGAATATCTAAGTAAGCATGTCCCACAAATTGTTCCAATGATTCCGGAAGCATCGTTCCTTGTCTGGCTCGATTGTGAAAACTTAGGCATGGAAACCGATGAGCTGCATCGGTTTTTCTCTCTTCAGGCGCGTTTGGGCCTGAATAAAGGGACGATTTTTGGCCCCGGAGGCGAAAATCATTTAAGGTTAAATGTAGCATGTCCGAGAAGTGTGCTGGCGCAGGCAATGGAACAGTTGAAGACAGCTGTAGACGCATTAAACTAATTGCTCAAGATTGGAATAATAGAATGAGTCTGGGTGAAAGGTTACAATATAATGAAACTAACACATGCCCAATTGGGAATAAATAGTTCAAATCAACAAAATGGATGTAAAAATTGATGCTTCGTGGAAAAAGGTTTTGCAGGATGAGTTTGAAAAACCGTATTTTGCTCAACTCACAAATTTTGTGCGTAACGAATACAAAACTAAAAAGATTTTTCCGCCCGGAAATATGATATTCAGTGCTTTCGATCATTGTCCGTTCGACAAAGTTAAAGTCGTAATCATCGGTCAGGATCCTTATCATAATGATGGTCAGGCGCATGGCTTGTGTTTTTCGGTAAACACAGGTGTCGATTTTCCACCATCTCTGATCAATATTTTCAAAGAAATAGAACGGGATTTGGGAAAACCAACGCCAACAAGCGGTAATTTGGAGCGTTGGGCCGAACAAGGAGTCCTGTTGCTTAATGCCACGCTTACTGTGCAGGCGCATTCTGCCGGTTCGCATCAGGGTCGTGGTTGGGAAACTTTTACCGATGCCGTAATTCGTAAGGTGGCTGAGGAAAAGGTACATGTTGTATTTATGCTGTGGGGAAACTATGCGCAGCAAAAGGGCGCTGTTGTTGATGGGCAGCAGCATTTGGTCTTGAAGTCAGTACATCCATCTCCACTCTCGGCTTATCGTGGATTTATTGGCTGTGGTCATTTTTCGGCGGCCAACAACTATCTCATAGAAAAAGGATTAAGCCCGATTCATTGGTGAATTTATTAAATGATAAAATCAATTTCAGAAATTTATAATAACACAAAAAAACATTTCAAACAAAATGGCATTACAGGAAGAATTTGAATCGCAGGGAAATTTTTTATTCAGATATCGTGGAAATTTACCACTGATTATCGTATTTGTAGGGATATTCGTATTTGTTTTTGAAAAACTATATAGTGTGGATGGAAGTTGCGTACCTTATAGTGTCATTGAATATTGTAGTCTGGCATTTTCGCTTTTAGGATTGGGCATAAGAATTTACACTGTGGGACACACACCGGCAAATACTTCGGGCCGAAACACGAAACAAGGCCAGCTGGCCGATGAGCTGAATAGCAGTGGTATTTATTCATGTGTGCGGCATCCGCTTTACCTTGGTAATTTTTTTATGTGGTTAGGTGCTGCTTTGCTGATTGCTAACGCATGGTTTGTTGTTGTTTTTATTCTTGTTTACTGGGTTTATTACGAGAGAATTATGTATGCTGAAGAACAATTCCTGCGTCGTAAGTTTGGTACGGTTTATACCGATTGGGCAGCACATATTCCGGCATTTATTCCAAGCTTTAAGCATTTTAAGAGACCAGAATACGATTTTAGTGTCAAAAAAGTGATTAAAAAGGAGAAAAACGGCTTGCTCGCGATTTTTGTTTTGCTTTTTGTGTTTCACAACCTGGGATATTCCATCGAAAATTCACAAATTAAGTTGGATATAGACTGGATTTTTATATGCACAGTGGTATCTTTGGTATTGTACCTCATTCTAAAAGTTTTAAAGCACAACACAAAGCTGTTTGATGAGACTGGACGATAAGACTATTTTCGGTAGAAAGTAACAAAAAACCTCTGTACTTAAAAATGTTGTTTTTTGCATAGTGCTGATTTGTAATATAATAGAGATTGATGATTATTTTTTTTTTTTAAAATATAAATTATTTCAAAAAGAATTACTAACTTGCGCCAATAATTTTTAAAAACTATTAAATGAGTAACGGAACAGTAAAATTTTTTAATGAATCAAAAGGTTTTGGATTCATTAAGGACTCAGATTCATCGAAAGAATACTTTGTACATTCTACCGGTTTGATTGACAAAATCAAGGAAAACGACGAAGTGACTTTTGATATCGAAGAAGGAAGAAAAGGATTAAATGCAGTAAATGTGAAACTATCATAGGTTTATCAAACAAAATGCAATCGTTTTTAAGTCTTGCTGTTTTTTGCAGCAAGACTTTTTTTTATTCTAGCAGGTTAGTTTTAAATGTAAGTTGTAAAACTGCTAAAAGCGACTGATTACTAAATTTTTCCCATCCAACAAATTTCCGTACCTTTGTCCCCGAATTATTTGCACCCGCTTTGGGGATTTGAGAAAACCCTCAATGAATAGAAAAATGGAATGTAAATATCTAACTTAATAGATATACAAAAAAACAATGGGAAATATTGTTGCAATTGTAGGTCGACCCAATGTGGGAAAATCGACCTTGTTTAACAGGCTTACCAAAACGCGTAGAGCCATAGTGAATGAAGAAGCCGGAACAACTCGCGACCGTCAGTACGGTAAGTGTGAATGGGATGGCCGCGAATTTTCGGTGATTGATACCGGAGGTTGGGTAGTAAATTCTGCCGATGTTTTCGAAGATCAGATTAAACGACATGTGGTACTTGCTATAGAGGAAGCCGATGTTATTCTTTTTATGGTCGATATTCAGAATGGAATTACGGATTACGACCTCGAAGTGGCTCAGATTCTGCGGGGTCACACTAAGCCGGTTCTGTTAGTGTCGAACAAAGCCGATACTTTCGATTGGCAGTACAATGCTGCTGAATTTTACAAGCTTGGTTTGGGAGAGCCTATTGTTATTTCGGCCATTAATGGTTTGGGTACAGGTGATTTCCTTGATAAATTGTTGAGTTATTTCAAACCCGACTTTAGCGAGGATATCGATGACGAATTGCCTCGTTTTGCAGTAGTTGGAAGGCCTAATGCGGGAAAATCATCTATTGTTAATGCTTTTATTGGCGAAGAACGCACGATCGTAACTGATATTGCCGGTACGACACGTGATGCGATCTATACCAAATTCAATAAGTTCGGCCATAATTTTTATCTTGTCGACACTGCCGGAATTCGTAAAAAAGCCAAAGTAAACGAAGATTTGGAGTATTACTCAGTGGTGAGGTCTATTCGTGCGATCGAAAACTCGGATGTTTGTATTTTGATGTTGGATGCTACCCGTGGACTCGAAAGTCAGGATCTAAATATATTTTCACTGATTCAGAAAAACAAAAAGGGACTTGTTGTTTGTGTAAACAAATGGGATTTGATTGAAAATAAGGAAGCGAATGATATCAAGAAATTAGAAAAAGAGATACGTGAGCGTTTATCTCCTTTTGTCGATTTCCCGATTATCTTTACTTCGGTTACTACTAAACAACGTATTCTGAAAGTGGTGGATACTGCTGTGGAAGTTTACGAAAATAAATTCCGGAAAATACCTACAGCCAAACTCAACGAGTATCTTTTACCGGCCATTGAGAATTATCCTCCTCCTGCATTGAAAGGAAAGTTTATAAGAATAAAATATGTAACGCAATTGCCAAATACATACATTCCAACATTTGTATTTTTTGCCAATTTGCCACAATATGTGAAAGAACCTTATCGTCGTTTCCTCGAAAATAAAATCAGAGCAAAGTATGATTTTACCGGAACTCCGATTCAGATTTTCATTCGTCAGAAATAAAAGACAGAACTAAAAAAGCAGCAGCGAAAGTAATTTACTCTCGCTGCTGCTTTTTTTATACTGCTGTTTGAAGAATGTCTTTTAAAAACCACTATATACTACATTCAGTTTCATAGGTCGTTTGGAGTGAGTGCCAGAGCATATTTTTACTGCTCTCATGAGGTTTTGTGGTTTTACTTCAATGATTGACTTATTGCCATCGTAGAGCAGCGACACGGGAACTAATATGAAGTTAATGTCCTCTTGCGTACCTGTATTGTTCAGTTCTTTTGTGATCAGTTTTGCCAGGTTGAAGGAATAATAATAAATTGTTTCGTCGGTGTCTTTATCCGTTTCGTAGGAAATACTTGTAAGTATAGCCTTAGTGTCGGTCGGAAGCTCTCTTTTGCTGAAAAAGCCCTCGTATTCAGATTCTTTGATCAGCAACATAGAGGATGGAAGTGGTTGCGCCAATTTGTTTTTGTCTATTTCGGCTACATCAACTCTCAGAACAGCTCTGTTGATTAATCGAGTTTTCCCGTTTACGTTGGTTTTATCTTTCAGCTTGCTAAATGGCATATTTATTTTGGTGTAGATGTTGGCCGGAGCCGACACTGCATTGATCTCGGGAGTTGCATCGAAGTTTTGTTTTATTTTCGTAACGTTGGGGTGCTGAAAGCGGTTGATCTGACGGACTTCTTCGTTGGCCGGATAGTTCATATACGTTTTTATCACTACTGTCGAGTCGGTCACTCCGTCGGCTGCTTTTGTTTTGTATGTGTAGTGAAAGTAATAACGCATTAAAATAGTCCTTATGTACAGCATGCTGGCCGATCCAAAATCGGTTGTGATATAAATGCCGTTGAATGTTTTATGAAAATCGTTCGCTGTGTCGTCGGTGTATCTCTTTTTAAGTTCGGGCGAGAATCTTTGAACGAAATCCTGCGATAGTGGAAATTCGATAGCAGAAGAGTCGGGACGCGTAATTACCGCATCTTTCACAGTAAATATTCTTCCTCCAAGTTTAATGTTTTTGTCCGAATACTCGTTTATGTCTATGTCCGATCTGTACAAACCGGTAAAGTTAAAGGTTTTTCCTTTATTCATTTCGTATATGTTCACCTCCATTGGCGAGTACTTGTCGCCAAACCACGAATAATAATACATTATTAATTTGGCTGAGTCGGGAACAGCATTGGCAGGGAACGAAATATCCACAGGGGGTTGTAGCTGCGTCAGAATGTCGGCATAGGTGGTGCCATAAGTGTAATCAACAAAAGTTCCTAACATCAAGGAGTCTGGTCTCGAATATATAAATGGAACAATAATGTTCTCCGAATTCATGTTCAGTGTAGCAGTATCGACAATAATTTTATCACCTTCGGGTTGAATTTGAGATCCCATTTCAGTGAGTGTGTCGGTGCACGAGGCCGTAAAGAGCGAGATCAGAAGAAATAAAAGATACGAGTTGAATTTCATACGATATGAAATAATTGTTGATTGATATTGTGTTGATTTTTTTTGTGAAGTTAAGTTTAAAATCAAGTCAGGCTATCGTAAAATCTCACATAATCATCTGCATAGTCTTCGCCCTCCACATGAGGCAGGAACTTGATATTTTTTTCTTTGATGTAGTCGGTGATGCCCGGATTGATTTCTTTGCTCGACTGAATCACGCCATCCGAAAAATCGATGGCCAGTTTAGATAAAGCCACATAATCTATCACTTTGTCTTTTACCTGAAATACATGTTTTTTCTCAATGCCTTCAAGCAGCAGTCGTTCGGCAAACAGGTTTCGGAATGGTTTTTTGAAATCATCGTTAAAAACCGAATATACAACTTTCGAATGTTTGAAAAAAGGATCCTGATTATAGGCTTTTTTGATGTACAATGGTGCCAAAGCAGTCATCCAGCCCTGGCAATGAATTACATCGGGAGTCCAGCGGAGTTTTTTTACAGTTTCCATCACTCCACGTACAAAGAAAATGGTGCGTTCATCATTGTCCTCGTATTCGTTGCCATTTGCATCGGCGATTGTTTCTTTTCTGTGAAAATAATCATCGTTGTCGATAAAATAAACCTGCATGCGGGCTGCCTGTATCGAAGCTACTTTAATAATTAATGGATGATCTGTGTCGTCAATAATTAAATTCATGCCAGATAAACGAATTACTTCGTGCAGTTGGTTTCTTCGTTCATTAACGGCTCCGAATTTTGGCATAAAAGTTCGGGTTTCTCTCCCTCGGTCTTGTACTGCTTGTGGAAGATATCTCCCCATATTGGCAATTTCAGATTCAGGTAAATAAGGGTATATTTCCTGCGAAATATACAATACTTTGTTCACTTTTTTCATACAAATAAATATTCGAAGCTTGAAATACATTCGGTATGCAAAGATATATAAAAAAAATCGGATATACACAAGACTTATAACCAAAATGTTAAGTGGAATTATATTCTAAATATTAAATTTGAGGTTTTCTTTCAACCTCCCAATTCTTTACAATTCATTCTATCAATTGATTAATGTCGTTTTTGTGTTATTGGTTAACTCTACACGAGGAGCGGTTTTTGATAAAATTAACTGAGCTTGTTAGTGTTTTTTATAGCTTTGTATTAAACTATAGCTTTGTAATTCAATTAGCTAAAAAACAATAAACTTATGTTGCAAAAACCTTTTATTCATCTATCCCGAAGGTGAATGACCTTATAAACAAATAAGTTTTTGTACTTTTGCAGCGATTTTTAAAGATAATTTGAAGGTTTACGGAATAAAAATTCACAAACAGAATGAAAATAATTTCGAATGTAGAGGAGTTGAAGTCTGAAATACAGCTAGTTAAAAGTGCCGGGCATACGGTCGGATTTGTCCCTACTATGGGAGCTTTACACGATGGACACATTGCACTTGTTCAACAATCGGTAAGCGAAAACGATTTTAATGTAGTAAGCATTTTCGTCAATCCAACACAATTCAATAACTTAACGGATCTTGAAAAGTATCCACGCAATCTCGAAAGCGATGCTCAGCGACTTGCCGCTACAGGTTGCGATTTGGTTTTTGCACCGCAGTCTGCTGATATATACACGGTTGAAGAAATGAAACAACCGTTCGAATTTAATTTCGGAGGCATTGACGAGGTGATGGAAGGTAAATTTCGTCCCGGGCATTTCAATGGAGTTGTACAAATTGTAAGTAAACTTTTTACGCTGGTTTGTCCCGATAAGGCTTATTTTGGTGAAAAGGATTTTCAGCAATTGGCAATTATTCATTACATGGTTAAACGGCTGAATATGAATGTAAAAATCGTGGACTGTCCTATCGTGCGCGAGCCCGAAGGGTTGGCAATGAGTAGTCGCAATGAGCGCCTTACGCCCGGGCAACGGAAAATAGCTGTCAATATATCAAAAGTTTTGACCGAAAGTCGTAACTTTGTGCCTGATTTAAACCCCGTTGAGTTGATGCTTTGGGTGACTGAAAACCTCAATAGAATTGAAGGACTTGAGGTGGAGTATTATGAAATTGCAGATGTTGAAACTCTTCAAACAGCCACTAACTGGGAGCGACCAACTGTGGGATGTGTGGCTGTTTTTTGTGGTGAAGTTCGTTTAATCGATAACATAAAATATCCAACAATTTAGAACAGTAACGCTCAGACGATAAACAAGAGAACAGTGAGCGCTAAATGTTTATTTTTTTTTATTTTTTTTATTTTTTTAAAACACACAACTTGTATTTATGTTAGTTACCGTAGTAAAGTCAAAAATTCACAGAGTAACGGTTACCGAAGCGAATTTAAATTATATAGGAAGTATAACCATTGATATGGATTTGATGGATGCTGCCAATATTATAGCCAACGAAAAAGTAAGTATTGTTAACAATAACAATGGTGAGCGATTCGAAACTTATGTAATCCCAGGCCAACGTGGATCAGGGGTGATTTGTCTCAATGGAGCTGCCGCCCGTCTTGTTCAACCAGGAGATATTGTTATTATTATGTCGTATGCAATGATGGAAATGGACGAAGCCAGGACCTTCAAGCCTGCTGTTGTTTTTCCTGATACTGCCACCAACAAAATAGTATAAATCCAATAAAAAATCTGAGTAGATGAAAGTGGTGATTATAAAATACAATGCTGGAAATATACGTTCGGTAATGTTTGCACTCGAACGTATTGGAGTCCATGCAGTTGTAACCGATAATCATGACGAAATCAGAAGTGCCGACAGGGTTATTTTTCCCGGAGTGGGCGAGGCTTCATCGGCAATGAAATACCTTGCCGAAAAAGGTCTCGATCAGCTCATTTGCTCGCTAAAACAACCAGTTTTGGGCATCTGTCTGGGTATGCAGTTGATGTGTGCTTCGTCGGAGGAAAATAATACCGTCTGTCTTGGCATTTTTTCAGAAAAAGTGAAACTTTTTCCTGCTACCGATGGATTCAAAATCCCTCATATTGGCTGGAATAATATTACTGATCTCAAAACAAATTTAATGAAAGGCGTCGACGAAAATGCATATATGTATTTCGTGCATAGTTATTATGTCGAGGCTTGCGAGCGGGCAATAGCAAAAACAAATTATATTCAGACCTATAGCTCTGCATTGCAAAAGGATAACTTTTATGCAGTGCAGTTTCACCCGGAAAAATCGGGCGAAGCTGGTCAGCGAATTCTCGAGAACTTTATAAACTTAACGATAGAATAATATTCAATAGGTCACATTTTTAACCAACCTGTAATTTTCTTTCTTATAGCTCTAAAAAAATGAATTTTGAACTACAACATACCGACCCGAATTCAAATGCGCGTGCCGGCAAAATAACTACTGATCATGGAGTGATTGAAACGCCGATTTTTATGCCCGTAGGCACGGTGGCATCAGTCAAGGCCGTTCATTTTCATGAGCTGAAAGAGGATATTAAGGCTCAGATCATTTTGGGAAATACCTATCATTTGTATCTGCGGCCGGGTATTGATACGCTTGAGCGTGCCGGTGGTTTGCATAAATTCAACGGTTGGGATAAACCAATTCTTACAGATAGTGGTGGTTTTCAGGTTTTTTCTCTCTCCGAAAATCGAAAAATTAAAGAAGAAGGCGCTACTTTCAGATCGCACATCGATGGAAGTAAACATTTGTTTACTCCTGAGAGAGCAGTGGACATTCAGCGTACAATTGGTGCCGATATCATCATGGCTTTTGATGAGTGTACTCCCGGAACTGCCGATTATCAGTATGCCAAAAAATCGATGGAGCTGACACATCGCTGGCTCGATAGAGGAATCAGGCATTTCGACAATATCGAACCAAAATACAATTATTCTCAGGCTTATTTTCCTATTGTTCAGGGATGTGTGTATCCCGATTTGCGTCGTGCTTCGGCCGAATTCATTGCTTCGCAAAACCGTGAAGGCAATGCAATTGGCGGGCTGGCTGTGGGCGAACCCACCGAAAAGATGTACGAAATGATAGAGATTGTGAACGAAATTCTGCCTAAAGATAAGCCGCGTTATTTGATGGGAGTGGGTACACCTCAGAACATTCTTGAAGGAATTGAACGTGGAGTTGATATGTTCGACTGTGTTATGCCTACGCGCAACGGGCGTAATGGAATGTTGTTCACATCGCAGGGCATTATGAATATGAAAAACGAAAAATGGAAAAATGATTTTTCGCCGCTCGACGAATTTGGAACTTCATACGTTGATAGATGTTATACAAAAGCATATCTTCGACATCTGTTTGTGAGTAAGGAGCTGCTGGCTATGCAAATAGCCTCTATTCACAACCTTGCATTTTACTTGTGGCTAGTGGGAGAGGCTCGTAAGCACATCATTGAAGGTGATTTCATGCATTGGAAAAAAGCAATGGTGGAACAGGTGGGGAGACGACTTTAAAAAAAATATTCTGTACTTATTTCTTACTAAAATATATTCATCTGAGTTAATTGGTTAAATGCAATGAAAATTGATTTTCAGCAATATAAACTGAAGCGAATTGATACCTACATCATCAAAAAGTTTCTGGGTACGTACTTTTATTCAATTGTACTGATTCTTAGCATCGCCATTGTTTTTGACCTTACAGAGAAACTTGATAACTTTTTCGATAACAATGCGCCTCTGAATGCCATTGTTTTCGACTATTATCTTAATTTCATTCCTTTCTACATGAATATGTTCAGTCCGCTGTTCACGTTCATTGCCGTTATATTTTTTACTTCAAAAATGGCCACCAATACGGAGATAATCGCTATCCTTGCAAGTGGAGTGAGCTTCAAGAGATTAATGCTTCCCTATTTTATCTCGGCGGCTGTAATTAGTTCTATTGCTTTTGTGCTGGGTGGTTATGTTATTCCTCCTGCCAATGAGAAATTGATTAACTTTGAAGATAAATACATTAAAAAAGTGAAATCGGAATATGCGAGGAACGTGCAGATGGAGGTGGAGCCGGGAGTAATTATGTACATCGAGCGCTACGAGATAGCTGAGAATAAAGGGTATCGATTTTCGCTCGAAAAATTCGATGACAAAAAACTTACTTCGCGTTTGACTGCTCAAACCATTTCGTGGGACTCCGCCTATAACTGGAAGATTACCGACTACCTGAAGCGCGACTTCAATGGTATGCGCGAATCAATTTCGAGTGGAATAAGCCTTGATACAGTCATTAAAGTGCAGCCACGGGAGTTTTTCATAACTTCGGCAGAGAGCGTTCAGCTGAATAATATGGAGTTGAGGGATTATTTGCAACGACAAAAATCAAGAGGAGTTGGAAATATTCAGAAGTTTGAAGACGAGTATTATAAACGCTATTCTATGCCTTTGGCTGCTTTTATTATGACGCTTATCGGGGTGTCCCTGTCGTCGCGCAAAGTGCGTGGAGGGATGGGTTTCCATCTTGGTATAGGTCTTGCTTTGAGTGCTTTGTATATATTGTTTTCTACGCTTTCTACCACCTTCGCTGTTGGAGGGCTACTTTCTTCGTTTCTTGCCGTTTGGCTTCCCAACTTTGTGTTTTTGGCTATCGGTATTTATTTATACAGAACAGCGCCAAAATAGTGTAATAAGCAAAGAAATACGACTTTTGAACCTTAGCTCTGTAAGTTGAATCTTTCGGGAGTTGCTCTCTAATTTCTGATGTTAAAGAGAAAAATTTAATCAACACTTAAAACGTGCATTGCGCAATACATGGCTGGCTTCTATAAGCTCGGGTATTGATGCAACTTTTACCTTCAAAAAAATGTTTTATTATGCATAAAAATAAAACATCAAAACATGAAACGAGCATTAAAACAACAGTTTAATCCAAAGACCATGTTCATTGCGAGTTCCATGCGACAAATGTCTGAAAATTAAATATGAACGCATGAAATTAGTTGTTTTTGGAGCTGGTGGTAAGACCGGAATGTTGCTCACACAGCAGGCATTAAGTGTGGATCACGAAGTTGTGGCTTATGTTCGTCGACCAGAATCGGTGACTTTAGCGCACGAAAACCTGAAGGTAGTGGTAGGTGAACTAAGCGATAAGGCTAAAATTAAAGTTACAATTGCAGGAGCCGATGTCTGTATCTCTACCCTGGGTGGAAAGTCGCTTACAAAACATGCAACTGAATTTACGCAAGGCATTCGGACTATCGTATAGGCGATGGAGGAAGTGGGCGTAAAACGGCTGATTTGCATGTCGAGTATTGGGGCTGGTGAAAGCCGTTACCTAATGGCATGGCCTGCTCGTTTTCTCATTGCCGATGTGCTGCTTCGTATTCCGCTGGCTGATCATACTCTAAATGAAACATTCATAGCTCAAAGCTTGCTTGACTGGACCATAGTTCGCCCTGGCGGACTTACCGTTGGACCTTTAACACCCGCAGTAAAGCATGGAGTAGAAAAAACAATAATAAAAGGAAGTCCATCCATTTCGCGAGCCAGCGTGGCGGCATTTATTCTGGCGCAAATCGCTGATAAAAAATACATTAAAAGAGCGGCATGGCTTTATACCTAAATTTATTTTCTTTATTTGTGCGCTGAGAGTTAGGTGATTGTGTATGTATGTTTACCCTGCCGAAAATATGAAACTTAGCAGCCGCTTCATTTTGTTGGTTGTAGTGCTTTTTTTGTGTTATATCAAAACATTAGAATAATTGTTTATTTATCAAATATTTAAAATAAACGATTGCAAATAATTTCATTGTCACGAAAAATCTCACTATCTTAGTGCGATTTTTGGAACAGAACAACTTGTAATAGCTAAAAAATTTAAATAGATTTATGAAAAATAATTATTGCATAATTATGGCTGGTGGCATTGGAAGCCGTTTCTGGCCTTTCAGCAGAAATAACCGTCCTAAGCAATTTCTTGATTTTTTTGGAACTGGTCGTTCACTCTTACAAATGACTTTCGACAGGTTTAGCCGACTTATGCCTGTCGAAAACATACTGATAGTCTCCAACATCTTGTACAGGGATTTAATACTGGAGCAATTGCCCGAAATTAAGCCCAGCCAGGTGTTGCTCGAACCTAACCGGCGTAACACTGCTCCCTGTATTGCTTATGCAGTGAACAGAATTAAATCAATGACCGATAAAGCCAATATTGTAGTAGCTCCGTCTGATCATTTGATAATGAAAGAAATAGATTTTATCGATGCTATAAAAACAGGTCTCGATTTCGTAGAACATAACGATAGTTTACTCACACTCGGCATCAAACCAAGCAGGCCCGAAACAGGATATGGTTATATTCAGATTGACGAAGGTGACTCAAGTCTGCGCAAGGTAAAAACATTTACCGAAAAACCAAATGCCGAATTGGCACAGATTTTTTTCGAGACAGGTGAGTTTTTCTGGAACTCGGGCATTTTCTTATGGAACCTTCAAACCATCGACCATGCTTTCCATAGTTTATTGCCCGAAGTGGCATTGAAATTTGACGGAGGAAAGAATGTTTACAATACAGTTGATGAACAAAGGTTTATCGATGACATGTATGCTACCTGCCCGAATATCTCAATTGATTATGGTATCATGGAAAAAGCGGCAAATGTTCATGTACTTTGTTCCGATTTCGGCTGGACTGACCTTGGTACCTGGGGGTCGTTGTACGAAATGTCGGAAAAGGATGTTGATGCAAATGTTACATTGAAGTGTAAAACGATGTTTTACGAAAGTAAAAGCAATATTGTAGCCCTTCCATCTGATAAGTTAGCTGTAATTCAGGATCTTAATGGCTATATTGTGGCCGAATCGGATAATGTTTTGTTGATATGCAAACTGGAAGATGAACAAAGGATACGGCAGTTTGTAAACGATGTGAATGTGAACCAGAACGGTCAGTTTAGTTAGTATTTTAAATTATAAAAACACAACTTTATGGGACTATTTAATTTATATAAGCCGAAAGAGTACAAGTATCGCTATATTTATTACGATCCAAAAAAAGAAGCGAGCAAAGAGCGCGAGAAGAAGCTGGAAGAAAGTAAAGCCAATGAAGATGGCACTTATAGGCCAACAATCATAAAACGGGGAGCTTTCCGCGAAATGGCAAATCAAAATAAAAGTATAAGGCGAGAGCAGGCAAGAAGTTCAAATATCAGGATTTTTATTATTCTTGCGCTGCTACTTGCTATTACTTATTTCCTTATCAGATAGGGAAGAAAAAATCAGAAGGTTCTTAGCGGATTATCCTTCTGATTTTTTTGTAATTCACATCAACAATCACATTTTTTTATAAGTCGTTCATGTCTGGTATAACAAAAGTGTGTAATAAATTTTTTTTTGAAAATAAATGAGTGATATAATTCATCTTTTGCCCGATGCTGTAGCCAATCAGATTGCTGCCGGTGAGGTGATTCAACGCCCTGCCTCTGTGCTGAAAGAATTGGTGGAGAATGCTATTGATGCAGGAGCCGATTTTATTCAAATCGTGATGAAAGATGCCGGACGCACACTGATTCAGGTGACTGACAACGGGAAAGGCATGAGCGAAACAGATGCGCGAATGGCTTTTGAGCGTCATGCCACATCAAAAATAAAAGATGCAGCCGATTTATTCTCACTTCGCACGATGGGCTTCAGGGGCGAAGCGCTGGCTTCAATTGCCGCGGTAGCTCAGGTCGAAATGCGTTCGCGTCGCGAGGAGGATGAGTTGGGCGTGGTGATTGAGATTGCTGGTACGAGGGTTTTTAGACAGGAAGCCATTCAGTGCGAAAAAGGCACCACTTTTCTTGTGAAAAATCTCTTTTTCAATGTTCCGGCACGCCGTCGCTTTCTTAAAAGCGATAATGTTGAAAAATCGCATTTGCTTCAGGAATTTTATCGCATAGCATTGGTTAATTCGCAAGTTGAATTTTCTTTTTTTGATGGCGATGAGGAAATTTTTCACTTGCCGGTTTCGAACGTGAAGGTAAGAATTGAAAATACATTTGGCAAAACCCTTAAAAAACGCTTCCAGCAACAGCTGCTGCCTATCGAAACATCTACCAATCTGGTGAGCATTCATGGGTATGTGGGTAAACCTGAATTTGCCCAAAAATCTGCCAACCAATATTTTTTTGTGAACGGGCGTTACATGCGCCATCCCTATTTTCATAAGGCTGTTATGCTGGCTTATAATAATATGATACAGGCTACCGAGGGTCCTAACTATTTTATTTATTTTGAGGTGGATACACAAACAATTGATATCAATATTCATCCTACAAAAACAGAAATAAAGTTCGAAAACGAACAGGCCTTGTGGTCCATTCTTTCGGCGACAGTTAAAGAAGCACTCGGAAAGTTCAATATAGTACCTTCTATCGATTTTGATCAGGAAGGGGCTCCCGAAATGCCTGTTCAGAGTGTTAATTTGGAGAACATCCGTCCACCTCAAACAAGTTTTAATCCGAATTATAATCCATTTGCAAGTTCGTCCTACAAACGCCCAGAAATAAATTGGGAGAAATTGTATGGCGGATTTGAAGACGATGCACCGGAAGCTCAACTGGTGCCGCAGTTCGAGGAGGAAGAGGCATTCTCTGTGCCAAATACACAACAGGATTTGCATCATGTTTTTCAGCAGGAAATTTCCGAATTTCAATCGACTAATTTTCAGTTAAAGAACAAGTTTGTTATTACCAATGTAAAATCGGGGATGCTGATGATCGACCAGCACAGAGCGCATGTGCGCATTTTGTTCGAGTCGTTTTTACAGCAAATGCTTGTCCGAAAGGTGAGTACGCAGCAGGTTTTATTTCCGGAAACGCTCGAATTGCACCAGGATGATGCTTTATATTTTGAACAAATACTTGACGATCTGAATGCTGCCGGCTTTGATTTTAATATGGACGATCTTGAGTTGGTGCAGGTAACAGGTGTGCCTGCTCAACTGGGGACTGAGAGTGTGGTAGCGCTGCTTAAAACGCTGATCGAAAAGGCGAGGACCACTGCGCTGAATTCGGCTACCGAAGTGAGCGAAAATATAGCGTTGGCGCTTGCCGAGGCTTCATCGATAAAATCAGGTCAGAGTCTGACGAATGAGGAAATGAGTGATCTGATCAACAGGCTTTTTGCCTGCGAAAATCCAAACCATACTCCCGATGGAAAAACTACAATGGTTATTTTTTCGCAGGATGAAATTATGGCAAAATTCAGGTAAAGTAGCAAGATGACGTAACAAAAAAACCGCCTTATTCAGGCGGTTTTTTGTCTGTTGGTTTTTGTGTCGATCGGGAAGGTTAGTCTTCTTTTACCTGAGGGGTAATCAGTTTGTAGCCCTTTCCGTGGATATTGATAATAGCAACATTCTGATCGTCCTTCAAAAGTTTACGTAATTTGGTGATATACACATCCATGCTGCGTGCGTTGAAGTAGTTGTCGTCAACCCAGATTGTTTTCAGTGCAAAGTTACGTTCAAGTATGTTGTTTGCATTGGCAGCTAAAAGGTTCAATAATTCCGACTCTTTGGTGGTCAGTTTTTTTGAATCTCCGTCGTAAGTAAGAAGTTGTTTCTGAGCGTCGAACACAAATCCTCCAATGTTGTAAACAACAACATCTTTAGCTTTTTTGCCTTTTACACGACGTAAAATAGATTCGATACGATAAAGTAGTTCTTCCATGCTGAATGGTTTCGATAAGTAGTCGTCAGCACCTAGTTTGAAGCCTTGAAGAATGTCTTCTTTCATCGATTTTGCAGTAAGGAAAATGATAGGCACTTCAGCGTTTGATGAACGAACATCGGCTGCAAGAGCAAATCCATCTTTCTTGGGCATCATTACATCAAAAATACATAGATCGTATTTGTTGCGCGAGAAGGCTTTAAAGCCAGCTTCTCCATCAGGTTGCAGATCAACATCGTAACCCTTTGTCTGTAAATACTCTCTAAGGAGCATGCCAAGATTCTCGTCATCTTCGCATAATAAAATTTTTACTTTTTCGTCAGTCATAACTCGTAATTTTTTAGTGTTGGTATTGTGATAGTGAATTTTGTTCCAATATTTGGTTCGCTTTCTACTTTAATAGTTCCGCGGTGTTCGGTAATAATTTTTTTTACGTAGGCTAATCCTAGTCCAAAGCCTTTGACATTGTGCAGGTTGCCTGTCGATACCCGATAGAACTTTTCAAAAATCCGTTTCAGGTCTTCTTTGTGAATTCCTATTCCGTTGTCCTCGATACTTATTAATAAGTTGTCTTTTTCATTCCAGGTTTCTATAGTCAGCAATAATGGTTTGTCGCAGTATTTCAGTGCATTGTCCATTAGGTTGAAAATAATATTTGTAAAATGCACCTCGTCAATCAAAGCTACATCCTGGGTTGCATTCAGTTTTGAAGTGATTTGACCTCCTTTGCTTGTTACTTTTAATGAAAAATTGTTTATAATATCCTTTATTAGTGAATTGATTTTCATTTCGTTCAGTTTGAGTATCGATTTATCTTTTTCAAAAATTGATATCTGCAATACTTTCTCCACCATAAAGCTAAGCCTTTTTGTCTCATCGCGTATTACATTCGAAATGTGTTGCAGCGTTTGAGGTGTTTTGCCTACACTTGGGTCCTGCAACATTTGCGAAGCCAGTGATATGCTTGAAATTGGTGTTTTCAGCTCATGTGTCATGTTGTTTACAAAATCATTCTTCATGTTGTTGAGTTGCTTCTGCCTGAATATTATGAAGATGGCAACAATGAAAATGCAAAAAATAAGTAAAACCAGTAATACCGACGGGAGCAATAAATTCATTGAATTAATTATGTAATTCTGCTTGGTCGGGAATGTTACCTGCAAATAAACTCCTTTGTTCGAATCCTCCGAAGGAAAAAGCTTTTGTGTGTAAACATTGTTGTTTTTATTCAGATGGTTTTGATGGATGTCTTTGTTGCATTTGTAAATTATTTTTCCATCTTTGTTGGCAATTGCATAGTAAAATGGTAGGTTAACTCCATTGTTTACAAGCACTTTTTCAAGAATAGAATTTAATTCAACAAAGTTTACACGTTCGCTGATTTCTTTATTGTCCGATTCCTTCAGCCAGCGAAAAACTGCCTGATCAAGAATTGTTTTCGAACGCGAGAAGTTTTGCTTAAAGCGTTCCTGCAGGTATCTTGATGTTTCTTCTATTGTTGCCTTGCCATGTCCTGTCGAAAGTCGTATCTGTGGTCGGCTGAATTTTTCGGATGTTAACTTTAATTTGTCGGTTACACTGTCGATGTTTGTTTGCAGTGTTTGATTCGATTCATCGAACGTTAACATGTTTTTTTTTTGCCCGCCATATTCCGAGCCTTCAAGGGTTTGTCCCAAATACTCGAGTGCTTCGTTTTCTTCTACAAGTATAACTGTTTGAAAAAGACTTCGTTGTACGCTTTCGCTGAACTGATTCTCTATCATTTCAGCGTTAATCATTACGTATCGGGCCTGAATAACAATGAGCCCGACGAAAGTCAGGATCATTGAGATAATTAATATGTAGATGGTTGACCGTTTCATTCTTTTGCAAAGTTACATTAAAATTAAGGAGATTGCGCTCAAATTAATTAAAATTAACTAAAGTAGAGATTAGTTTGCTTTAGCTTTTTCTATAGAGCCGTTAAGACTAAGCCAGATAAATTTGTTTGTTAAGTTAAAACGTATAACTATCAGTTTTAGTTTATCAAAGTATCGAAATTGTTGTTTAAATTGACAAAAAAAATTACTTTTGTCAAAATTCAACAATATTATATGTCGCAATCAATTTTCAGAAATAAATGGAATGCTCTGTTTATATCGAACTTTTTGGGTGTTTTTAATGATAATCTTCTGAAAAACTGCATAATATTTATCTCAGCAGCGTGGGCAATGCCTTCATGGATAACACAGTCGCAATTAATTTCGATTGTTTCGGCGGCGCTTATTATTCCCTATTTGGTGCTTTCGCCTGTGGCTGGCCGCTTGTCGGTGATTTATTCAAAGAAGAATGTTTTTCGGTTTTTCAAACTGCTTGAATTACCGATTATGTTAACGGCGTGTATTGCCTTTTATTATCAATGGATATTGTTGGCTGTTTTTGCTGTTTTGTTGATGGGAATTCAGAGTTGCTTATATTCTCCTTCTAAATACAGCCTCATTCGGGACATAGGAGGTGAAGAAGGTGTTTCGTATGGAAGCGGAGTTTTCGAGACAATGGCTTTTTTGGGGATTTTACTTGGCACAGTCACAGCATCCCTGCTTTCCGATTTTGCCCGTCCGTGGCTCATCTATAGTCTGTTCGTAGGGGTTGCTTTGCTTGGTTATTACAGCACGCGAGCTATCAAAGCAGTGGAGCAGCCCGAAAATACGGATGAGACCGGCCAGTTGAATCCGATTGGTTTTCTTCTGAACTCCTACCGTTTTGCGGCTAATTATCCTTTACTCAATCCAGCTGTTTTTGGTGCATCTTCTTTTTGGCTCATTGGAGGTATGCTTCAGATGAATTTAGTGATTCATACCAAAAATATCTACCATGCATCGAACACAACTACGGGTTTGATAATGGCTGTTGCAGCTATTGGCATTGCATTGGGTTGCTGGGTTGCTGGCAAAATATCGGGCAACGAGGTCAAAAAAGGATTGATTCTGATCGGAATAGGAGGCGTGAGTGTGCTTTTGTTTGTTTTGACTTTTTTTAGCCTGAACTTCTATCTCTATGGTGTCGTTGTTTTTTCGATAGCATTTATGGGTGGGTTTTTTCAGGTTCCGAGTCTTGCCATTGTTCAGCAATCGAACCTTGAACGCAAATTAGGCGATATGGTGGCTTATTTAAACATGGTTACTTTTATATTTGTGCTTTTTGGTACTTTTCTGTTTTGGCTTGGCACTTTTTTGTCGAACGAAAACAGCTATGTGGTTTTTGGTTCTATTTTCGCCGTTTCGGTGCTTGTGGGAATTTATTTTCTTTCCCATTCACCTGTTTTCTATAGGGAAACTGTAAAAATATTGTCGTTTGGCAAAAAAAGATGAATAAAATTAAATGATTTTTAATAAAAACTGATTATGGCTTCAAAAGGCAAATTGACAAAAATT
>CAYMHE010000052.1:18795-20540 GCA_964390175.1 uncultured Paludibacter sp. | reverse complement strand
ACACTTAAATAATTATTAATAAATCACTTTCTTAAAATTTTAAAAATGAATCGTAAATTTTTAGCGTTTTGTTTTTCGGCTTTATTGGTCGGCAGCGTGAGTTTTGCACAGACTACTCCGCCTGCAATTGTTGAAGATTTCAAACCTTCAACTTTAAATCAGCCGGGTCAGGAATACCCGCAGGTAAATTCACAGGGTTATGCCCGTTTCCGTATAGTAGCCCCTCAGGCTCAGAGTGTAGTAGTAAGCCTTGGATTGGGTGGTGCTAAAGGAGGAACTCCTCTTGCTAAAGCCGAAGATGGTGCGTGGATGGGCACTACAGCCGGTCCAATGGATGAAGGTTTTCACTATTATCACCTGACCATCGATGGTGGTGTGTTCAACGATCCCGGAGCTTTGAACTATTATGGTTCAGTTCGTTGGGAAAGTGGTATCGAAATTCCTGCTAAAGATCAGGACTTTTATGCTTTGAAAGCTGTTCCACACGGACATGTTCAGCAGGTTTTGTTCCCATCAAAAAGTACAAACACTTCTCGTCGCGCATTTATTTATACTCCTCCGGGATATGAAAAAGGAACTCAGAAATATCCGGTTTTGTATTTGCAACATGGTTGGGGTGAAGACGAAACAGCATGGAGCAATCAGGGACGTGCTAATCTTATCATGGACAATATGATTGCTGAAGGTAAAATTAAACCTTTTATCATTGTTATGACTTATGGAATGACAAACGAGATTAAATTTGGTTCAGGACTGAGAAATTTCGATATTAAACCTTTCCAAACAGTTCTTATCGACGAGTTGATTCCTTATGTGGATGCTAACTTCCGTACACTTGCCAATCAGGCTAACCGTGCTATGGCCGGTCTTTCGATGGGAGGAATGGAAACGCATACTATCACTTTAAACCGTCCCGATGTATTTTCTTATTACGCTTTATTAAGCGGTGGAACTTATAAACCGGAAGAAATCAAAGGAAAAGCCAATCCAAAACTGATCTTCATTAGTTGTGGCAGCCGCGAAAATCCGGATGCAGTGAAAAAAGCAGCTGCTGATTTGAATGCTGCAGGCATCAAAGCTGTTTCGTATGTATCGGAAAATACAGCTCACGAGTTTCAAACATGGCGTCGTAGTCTGCGCGAACTGGCTCCGCTTCTTTTCAAATAATCAACTAATAAATATTTAAAAATGAACTATAAAGCATTAGCTGTTTTTGCATTAGCTGCATTAACAAGTGGTATCTGTTCGGCTCAGGTAGTTGAAGATTTTAAAGTTACGCCTACCACGCAGGAGGGAAGACAGTATCCTCAGGTAAACTCCGAAGGCAGAGTAAGAGTGAGTATTTCGGCTCCCGAAGCTACCAAAGTACAGTTGGATATTGGCGCCGTAAAATACGATTTGAAAAAAGATGAAAAAGGTGTGTGGACTGGAGAATCAGCACCACAGGATGTTGGTTTCCACTATTATCAGCTGAATATTGATGGGGCATCAGTTCCTGATCCGGGAAGTTTGTATTTTTATGGTGCAAGCCGTTGGGGTAGTGGTGTCGAAGTTCCATCGAAAGATCAGGATATTTTCGCTCTGAAAAATGTTCCTCACGGTCAGTTACGCGAAAATCAGTATTACTCTAAAACATCCAAAACAGTACGTCGCGTTTATATCTATACTCCTCCGGGATATGAGTCAGGCTCTCAGAAATATCCTGTTTTGTATCTTCAACACGGTATGGGCGAAAACGAAACAGG
>CAYMHE010000052.1:0-18695 GCA_964390175.1 uncultured Paludibacter sp. | reverse complement strand
AATCCTGATAAATTCTCGTACGTGGGCATGTTCAGTAGCGGTACTTTTGTTCCAACCGAAATCAAAGATCTTGACACGTTCAAAAAAGCAGGTAAACTTGTGTTTATGAGCTTTGGTAGTCGCGAGAGCGCAGGTGCTGCACGAATTGGCGATGCAGCTGCCGAATGGAATAAAATAGGCATCAAAGGCGTTTCGTATGTTTCGCCTGAAACAGCTCACGAATGGCATTCATGGAGACGTAGTTTGTACGAATTTGCTCCTTTACTTTTTAAGGAAAAATAAATTATGAAGCAAGTATTGCTTATTTTAGTTGTCCTGTTCCAATTCAGCTTTGTCTGTTTCGGACAGGACAACAATAAACCTGCACCAGCAATAACAAATATTGCTGGTGTTGCGTATCCGCTCATTTTGCCCGATTTGCGGGTTGAGTTTCGGATAAAAGCTCCGAATGCACAAAAAATGCAGATTGATTTAGGAAAAATGTACGATATGACGTGCGACGATCAGGGCGTATGGACGGTGACTACCGATCCGCAGGTTCCGGGTTTTCATTACTATTCTTTGGTGATCGATGGCGTGAAAGTAGCCGATCCTGCGAGTGAATCGTTTTACGGCACCGGACGTATGTCGAGTGCTATCGATATTCCTGAAAAAGGAGCCGATTTTTACGACCTGAAAGACGTGCCGCATGGTGCCTTGAGTTCGAAATATTATTTTTCGAAAGTAACCAATAGCTGGCGACGACTTTTCGTGTACACTCCTCCCGGATATGATGTGAATGCCAAGGTTAAATATCCTGTGGTATATATTCAGCACGGTGGAGGCGAAGATGAACGCGGATGGTCGGTTCAGGGAAAAACAGATATCATTCTGGATAACCTGATTGCCCAAAGCAAAGCCCTGCCCATGATAGTGGTAATTGCTAATGGCAATGTAAGTTCAGGCAAAGGTGGATACAGCAACGAAGCTATGGCGGCTTTCAAACAGGAAATGACGCAAAATATCGTTCCGTTTATCGATAAAAATTACCGTACACTGGCCGATGTGAAAAACCGTGCGCTTTGCGGTTTATCGATGGGTGGCGGTCAGGCTTTTTATGTGGGTTTGGCAAGTTTGGATGTGTTTTCGTCGGTAGGTATTTTCAGCTCCGGCATTTTTGGTGGAATAGCCAATCCAAACGGAAAAGCTTTTGATGCCGATAAGGAAATTCCCGGATTGCTCAGCAATTCCAAAGCATTCAATCAGCAATTGAAACTGTTCTATATATCAGTTGGTGAACAGGATCCCCGATTTGAATTTACAAAATCCGCGGTTACTAAATTTCGTGAGAGCGGTCTGAAAGTGGAATTTGCTTCTTTCCCCGGCGACCACGAATGGCAGGTGTGGCGCAAAAGTCTGCATGATTTTGCGCAGCGGGTGTTTAAATAATTCTTATTTTAAAGTACTATTTATATGAATCACAAATATATACTTTTGATGGCTGCTTTTTTAGCTCAGTTTGGCTGGGCGCAATCAGTGGTCGAAGATTTTAAGCCGTCTTCGGTGAATCAGCCGGGTAAACAATATCCGCAGGTGAATTCCGAAGGACGGGTACGTGTCAGTATTCCTGCTCCCGAAGCACACAAAGTGCAACTGGATATTGGTGGCGTAAAATACGATTTGCGTAAAGATGAAAAAGGCGTGTGGACAGGCGAATCGGCTCCTCAGGTAGAAGGTTTTCATTACTATCAGTTGAATATCGATGGAGCTTCAGTTCCCGATCCGGGCAGTCTTTATTTTTATGGAGCCAGTCGTTGGGGCAGTGCTATCGAAATTCCTGCTCCCGATCAGGATATTTATGCTGTCAAGGATGTGCCCCACGGACTGGTTAGTCAAAAAACTTATTTTTCAAAGGTAACCAATTCATGGCGCAGATGTTTTGTTTATACTCCTGCCGAATACGATAAAAATACAACCAAACGTTATCCGGTTTTGTATTTGCAACATGGTAGCGGTGAAGATGAGACCGGTTGGCCGACACAGGGTAAAGCTAATTTTATTCTTGATAATCTGATAGCTGCAGGTAAAGCTGTTCCAATGATTATTGTCATGGACAATGGCTATGCCGTAAAAGCTTCTCAGGCTGCTCCAGGCAGAGGTGCTTTTCCGTTCGAAGATGTGCTGATAGGCGAAATTATTCCCACGATTGATGCTTCTTTCCGCACATTGTCCGATCGCGATCACAGAGCAATGGCGGGACTTTCGATGGGTGCTAATCAAACCATTACCATCACCATGAATAATCTGGATAAGTTTTCTTATATAGCCGGATTCAGCGGTACTTCCAATTATCCGCGGACCGATGTGATCGATCCTGCCACTTTTATGGGCGGCAAGTTTATGGATGGTGCTGCCTTGAATAAAAAAATCAAGTTGTTCTGGCTTGGGTTGGGAACTGAGGAGCCTGCTCCTTTTCCCGGATCGGTAAAAGCGTTCCGCAACATGCTCGAAAAACAAGGTGTGAAATACACTTATTACGAGTCGAAAGGTACTGCGCACGAATGGCTTACCTGGAGAAGAGATTTACATCAGTTTGCATCATTAATTTTTAAATAGGCGTGACTTTTTTATATCCTGAATTTGACTGTTGTTAGTTCTTTTTTGCCTTAGTTTAGATGAGATGGTTGTAGCTGAGGCTGATCTGTTGTTAACAAAATAGAGTTCTAATGTTGCATCTGAAAAAATGACACGATAAAATATCAATAAAGGATAAAGTATTGAAAATCTTTTTTCTATGTTTGTATTATTGTTTGAATTCTTAAATAAAATATCTAATACTGTAAGTTTTGATTGAATCAAAAAATTATCTTTGTAAACTCAGGTTTCCATCTTTCGCAGACTAAACGAAAGTTTTATTGTCAGGTAGGTTGATCTTGAATTTTTCTATCAAAAAAGTATTATTAAAACATGAAAAAATCAATTCTTTTATTTGCAATACAATTATTCGTATTTCAATTATATGCTCAAAATCCCGGGCAAATTCCTAATGATGCACTAATTCAAACAGCAAAACCTAAAATTCCTGCGAAAGGGGCATTTTATACAGGTGTGTATCGCAATATGTTTGCGGAAGCTGGTTACGATAGAAATTTAATTGATAGTAAGTTAGAGGCAATCTGGCAACAGCTGTTTTATGGCGATTCTACCCACGAACGCATTTATTATGAGTTGGGTAGCGATGAAGCTTATATTTTCGATACCGGAAATAAAGATGTACGCTCCGAAGGTATGTCATACGGTTTGATGATATGTGTGCAAATGGATAAGCAAAAGGAATTCAATAAGTTGTGGAAGTGGTCGAAAATGCATATGCAACATCAATCCGGACCTCGTAAAGGCTATTTTGCCTGGCAGATGAATGGAGATGGATCGATTATAGATCCGGGAGCAGCTTCGGATGGCGAGGAGTATATTGTAACTGCATTGTTTCTGGCCGCCAACCGCT
The DNA here is from genome assembly GCA_964390175.1 of uncultured Paludibacter sp. Classification (GTDB taxonomy): domain Bacteria; phylum Bacteroidota; class Bacteroidia; order Bacteroidales; family Paludibacteraceae; genus Paludibacter. The sequence goes on along the minus strand of CAYMHE010000052.1, from coordinate 15,211 downwards.
GGGGCAACGGTGAAGGGATTTACAACTATTCGAAGGAAGCCAACGAGATTCTTGAGCTTGCTATGACGAAGCATAAGGGCAATAATACGCCAATAACGAATTTGTTCGATAGCGAAAAAAGACAAATCACTTTTGTACCCTCCGAAGAAGGAAAATTATTCACCGATCCTTCCTATCACCTTCCGGCGTTTTATGAATTGTGGAGCAGGTGGGCTAGTACCAATAACTCTTTTTGGAAACAATGTGCTTCGGAAAGCCGGAAAATGTTTCCTAAGTTTGCTCATAAAGTGACGGGATTAATGCCCGACTATGCCAATTATGATGGTTCGCCCAAACACGTGGGCGATCATGGTGATTTCCGTTTCGATGCTTGGCGTTGTACTATGAACATGGCCGTGGACTACGCCTGGTTTAAAAAATCATGTGCCGAACCAAAGCAGATCAGGAAAATTCATACATTTTTTATAAACGAAGGAATAAACAGCTACGGAAATCAGTACAAAATTGATGGAACAAAGTTAGATACACCCCATTCAGCAGGTTTGGTGGCCTGCAACGCGGTAGGTGCTTTGGCTTCGAAAGATAAAACAGCCTGGCTTTTTGTGGATGATTTTTTCAATACGCCCATCCCTTCGGGCCAGTACAGGTATTACGATGGTTTGCTTTATTTTATGAGTTATCTTCATCTTTCAGGTAACTTCAAAGTATACAATCCAAACTGAAAATGAGTAGTTTATATAAATACTAAAAAACACAATGATGAATAAGAAATCAGGATTTTTACTTTCGGTAATAATGTTGTTATTTATATTTTTTACCGGAAATATAAATGCTAAAAATAATACTTCGAAAGTATGGACCGGAAGCTGGGCTACAGCTCCACAGTTGGTAGAACCTAATAATATGCCGCCTGCTCCGGGTTTGGAAAATAATACCCTCCGTCAGGTGATAAGGGTCTCTGTTGGTGGTAATGTAGTACGGTTGCGCTTTGCAAACACATTCAGCAAACAGCCCATAACGCTAAAAAATGTAGTAATTGCTGTTTCAAAAAATGGAAGCGAAATAGAAGCACCGACACAAAGAAATCTGAAATTCTCTGGTCAGCCATCGATAACAATACAGCCCGGAAAGGATATTTTTTCAGATGCGCTGAAATTTAAATTAAAACCTGATTCCCGATTGGCAATTACGATTGCTTTTGGCGATGTGCCCGACGATATCACAGGGCATCCGGGCTCACGCACCACATCATTCATACTTTCGGGCAACAATGTGCAATCGGTTGATTTTGCAGGAGCCATACCTACCGATCATTGGTATGTGATTAGCAGTCTGGATGTGCAAACTAAGCGCAAGGCAGGTGCTGTTGCCGTACTTGGCAATTCAATCGCCGACGGTCGTGGATCGGGTGTAAACAAACAAAACCGCTGGCCCGATATTTTTTCGCAGAAATTATTGAGCCAACCTGAAACTTCAAATTATGGTGTGCTAAATTTAGGTATCGGAGGAAATTGTGTGCTTCGTGGTGGTTTAGGCCCAACTGCGCTGAACCGTTTCGATGCCGATATACTTTCGCAGAGCAATGTTAAGTGGCTCATTATTTCGATAGGAGTAAACGATATCGGAGGTATTCGCAATGCCGCAGATGCACCTAAAATAGTTGATGCTCTGAAGAATGCTTATATTACAATGATAGAAAAAGCACATGCAAAGGGCATTAAAGTGTATGGCGCTACTGTGTTACCATTTGCAAAATCGTTTTACGATACTGATTTTCGTTTGGAAGCCAGGGATCAGATCAACGAATGGATACGCACAAGTGGAAAATTTGATGCACTTATCGATTTCGATGCATTAATGCGCAATCCCAATGATGTCGCTACTATTTTGCCCGATGTGCATACAGGTGATTTCCTGCATCCCAATGAAGCAGGTTACGATAAAATGGGTAAATATATTGATTTACAATTATTCAAATGATTTATTCTTACAGAAAAGCAAATAAAAATTTATAAACAGCAACCAAAAAAAGACATGAATTTCATCACTCATCGCCAAATTTTTAGAATTACTTACATTTTTATTTTCAGTTTAGTGACATTGAACTGTCAAAGTCAACAATTGCCTTATCAGAACACAAAACTAACTGCTGAAGAAAGAGCAAAGGATTTATTGCCCCGACTAACATTAGCCGAAAAGGCTGCTTTAATGCAAAATAACTCACCAGCCATACCACGTTTGGGCATCAAGGCTTACGAGTGGTGGAACGAAGCATTGCATGGGGTGGGTCGCACAGGTTTAGCCACTGTTTTTCCTCAGGCTATTGGTATGGCGGCTTCGTTTAACGATGCTTTGTTGTTTGATGTTTTTACAGCTGTATCCGACGAAGCTCGTGCAAAATCGAATAAATACAGTGAGCAGGGTGGGTTAAAACGTTATCAGGGTTTGACGTACTGGACTCCAAATGTGAATATTTTTCGTGATCCACGCTGGGGCAGGGGACAGGAAACTTACGGAGAAGATCCGTACCTGACAAGCAGGTTGGGAGTAGCCGTTGTGAAAGGCTTGCAGGGACCTGACGATGCCGAATACGATAAATTACATGCCTGTGCAAAACATTTTGCAGTACATTCGGGACCAGAGTGGAACCGACATTCGTACAATGCCGAAAATATTTCGCCGCGCGATTTATGGGAAACGTATTTGCCGGCTTTTAAGGACTTGGTGCAAAAAGCAGATGTAAAAGAAGTGATGTGTGCATATAACAGATACGAAGGAGAGCCTTGTTGCGGAAGTAACCGACTGCTGACGCAGATACTACGCGATGAATGGAATTTTAAAGGGTTGGTGGTGTCCGACTGTTGGGCCATTTCCGATTTCTATCGCCAGAATGCACATGCTACACAACCCGATGCCGCTCATGCTTCGGCTAATGCAGTACAGAATGGTACCGACCTGGAATGTGGTTCAGACTTCGCCACTATTCCTGATGCAGTAAACAAAGGCTTAATTGACGAAAAACGCGTTGATATATCATTGTACCGACTTTTAAAAGCACGTTTCGAACTTGGTGAAATGAACGATAAACCCGTTTGGGATATTCCTTATTCAGTGGTGAACAGCGCTCAACATCAGGCCTTGGCCCTGCGCATGACAGAGGAAAGTCTGGTATTGCTTCAGAATAAAAACAATATTTTGCCATTGAATAAACAAATGAAAATTGCCGTCATGGGACCCAATGCCAACGATTCGGTGATGCAATGGGGTAATTATAATGGTTTCCCCGGACGCACGATAACGGTTTTGGACGCATTGCGCCAACGACTTGGTAATGACATTATCTATGATTTTGGATGCGACCGAACTGCCGAAACTACAATCAGCAGTCTTTTTCACGAATGCAGCATGGATGGTAAAAAAGGTTTTACTGCAAAGTATTGGAATACACGTGTTGCCGAAGGAGAACCTGTTGCAACACAAATAATTAATACGCCGTTGCAGCTGACCACTATGGGCGCAACAGCTTTCGCGGCAGGAGTGAATATCCGGAATTTTTCGGCACAATATAAAACTGTTTTTCAACCAACTGTAACGGGTGATGTTGCTTTTCAGTTTCAGGTAAACGGAAGAGCTACGCTGAAAATCAATGGCGAGTTAGTAGTGCGCCATGTGTTTGCATCGAACCCTACCAATGTATATACGCTTAAAGCAGAAGCCGGAAAATCATACGAAATTGAAATTGCCTTTTCGCAAGGTGACTCTGATGCTGTTTTAAATTTCGATTTAGGAGCTATTGTTCCGTTTGATATTGCTTCGTCAATTGCGAAAGTAAAGGATGCCGATATAGTGATTTTTGCCGGTGGTATAGCGCCCTCGCTCGAAGGAGAAGAAATGCCGGTTCAAATTCAGGGTTTTAAAGGTGGCGATCGTACCGATATTGAGCTTCCAGCCATTCAGCGCCGTATGTTACAAGCATTGAAAAAAGCAGGCAAAAAAATAGTTTTTGTCAATTTTTCAGGATCAGCAATGGCTTTGGTACCCGAGCTCGAATCGTGTGATGCTATTTTGCAGGCATGGTATCCCGGACAAGCCGGAGGAACTGCCGTAGCCAACGTATTGTTGGGCGACTACAATCCTTCAGGTAAACTTCCGGTAACTTTTTACAAAAATGTAAATCAATTGCCCGATTTCGAAGATTATAATATGAAAGGTCGTACCTATAGATTTATGACCGAAAAACCGCTGTTCCATTTTGGTTACGGATTAAATTATACCTCATTTGTAATTGGCAATGCCAGGTTAAATAAAACAAAGATCAAAACGAATGAGTCGTTGAAGATGACAATTCCTGTTTCAAATACAGGAAAAATGTCAGGCACCGAAGTGGTACAAGTGTATGTGAAAAAGGTGAATGATATTGAAGGACCTGTCAAAACTTTGCGTGGATTTCAGCGGGTGGAACTGGCTGCTGGTAAAACAGTGCAGGCCAGCATTGAGTTAACGCCTTCGGCTTTCGAATTCTATGATTGGGCACAGCGTAAAATGCTTGTAACACCCGGCGAGTACGATGTGTATTACGGAAACAGCTCCGATGATAAAGATTTGAAAACAAAAAGAATAGTTATTAAATAGTTGTCGACCATAAACAAAAATTCAGAACCAAAAAATTTATTATCAATGAAAAAGGTCATTTTTTTAGCGTTAATTCTGCTTTCTCTTTGCTCGATAGGCAAGGTGAGTGCTCAATCTCTGAAGAGCGCTCCTGTTCCTCCTGAAATAGAAAATCCAGAAATGCTTGGGATCAACAAAGAACCTTACCACGCCACTTTGATGCCTTATGCTAATTTGCAGGAGGCATTGGTAGCCAAACGACATGCTTCGTCGCTTTGCCAAAGTCTCAACGGTGCATGGAAATTCAATTGGGTACCAACACCCGAACAACGTCCGGTCGATTTTTATAAAACAGATTATGATGTATCGGCCTGGAAAGAAATTCCGGTACCTTCCAACTGGGAAGTTCATGGATACGGAACACCTTTTTACAGGAACTTAGGGTATACGATTAAAAAAGATTTTCCGCGCGTAATGAGCGAGCCTGAAAAATGGTACACAGCTTATACCGAACGAAATCCGGTGGGAAGTTACCGCAGAGAGTTTAATTTTCCCGCCGAATGGATGGGACGTCGTAACTTCATAACTTTCGATGGCGTGGACTGTGCTTTCTTTTTATGGGTAAATGGTCAAAAAGTAGGTTTCAGTGTGAACAGCCGGAATGCTGCTGATTTCGACCTTACCAACTACCTGAAGCCCGGAAAAAATATGATCGCTGTAGAGGTGTATCAATACAGTTCGGGTACCTGGCTCGAGGATCAGGACATGTGGCGCCTTCACGGGATTTTCCGAAATGTAACGCTTTGGAGTGCACCACAGGTACATATGCGCGATTTTTTTGTAAAAACAGATTTGGATAAAGATTACAAGGATGCCACACTGAATGTAACGGCAAAAATTAAAAATTATGGCGATAAGACAGCCAAAGCCCAAACATTTACAGCTACACTTTACGATAAAGAAGGAAAGGAAATAGCCAAAGCAAGTGCCACCGGTAAATTGTTGAAATCGAATCAGGAAGAAGCCTTAAATGTAAAAATTCCGGTAACGAATCCATTGAAATGGACTGCTGAAACGCCACATCTTCATACTGTGGTGCTTACAAATTCAGAAGGCGAGATATTGTCTTCGAAAGTTGGTTTCCGTAAACTGGAAATCGATGGACGGGTTTTTAAAGTAAACGGTGTACCTATTAAACTAAAAGGTGTAAACCGTCACGAACATTGGTCAGACGTAGGTCACGCCATTACCGAGGCGCAAATGATCCGCGATTTGGAGGTGATCAAACAGGGAAATTGTAATCACGTACGTACAAGTCATTATTCCAACGATCCCCGTTGGTACGAATTGTGCGACGAATGGGGAATTTGGTTGGTGGCCGAAGCCAATATGGAATATCATGGTTATGACTATCGCTTTGACGAAGAACCAACTATAAAAGCTGCGATTGTTGACCGCAATGTAGCGAATACTGAAAATTTCAAAAATCATCCTTCGGTAATTATTTGGTCGCTTGGCAACGAAGGTGGTGGCATAAGCACTAACCTGAAAGCTGCCATGCATGCGGTAAAAACAATTGATTCAACCCGTTTTGTACATTACGAACGATTTGGTATCGGAAGCAGAAATCCGTCCGATTTCGAAGGCCGCATGTACGGAACTGCTGCCGACTATGCCGATATGGCCAAAAACTGGGGAATGACTAAACCATTTTATATCTGCGAGTTTATACATGCCATGTTCAACTCCATGGGTTCTCTGGACGATTATTCAAAACTGTTCGATAGTCATCCCGGTATTTTAGGTGGTGCTATCTGGGAATTTCAGGATCAGGCTTTGTGGAACAAACGTGACCCTAAACATCCGATTTTGGCCTATGGAGGCGGTTTTGGCGAGAATCCAAACGACCGTTATTTTATCCACAAAGGGGTAGTGTCCTTCGATCGTTCTACCGAAGGAAATAAGGTTAAACCCCATTATCCGGAAATGAAAAAAGCATTTCAATGGATTGATACTGAGCTTTCCGATCCGATCAATGGCGGAATTCAAATAAAAAACAAATACCAGTTTATTTCTTTAAATGGTTTTGATGCAACCTGGACATTGACCGAAAATGGTGAGCGTATTATTGATAGCGGACAAATAAGAATGCGTCCCACATGGGCAAAAGATGTCTTTTCAGCAAATATTTCGTACAAAATTGAGCAACCAAAACCGGGAGCTGAATATTTTCTGCGCATTTCGTACAAACAAAAAGAAAAAACGCTTTGGGCTGATAAAGGATTTGAAGTGGCAACAGAGCAGTTTAAAGTTCCGGTCAACACTCTTCCAGTTGTCGAAGCAAAAGTAACTCAACCAGTGAAACTTGTTCAAACTTCGCAATCAGCTGTTATTTCTGGAAAAGAATTTTCGGTGAGTTTTGATAAAACAACAGGTTTTATGAGTCAGTTGACCCGAAACGGAGTAAACCTTCTGGTTGCCAATGGTGCTCCTCAATTGCATTTGTGGCGTGCCTCGCATCGCAACGACGATGACTGGGCTTATCAGCAATGGCAAAAATTCGGCGTAAATGCACTTCAGTATTCTTTGGTCGACTTTAAAGTGGAAGTACTTGACAAAACATCTGTAAAGGTGACTTCAACAACCAAAGCCAATGGAAAAGAAGGGTTTGGCGTTTACCACACCGCCACTTATCTTGTAAAAGGCGATGGTTCAATAAAAGTTGATAATAAGGTTCAGTTTGTTGGTTTGCGGCTTAATTTAGCCCGAATTGGAGTGCGTATGTTACTCGATAAGAAACTCGACAGAATGACGTTTTTTGGTCGTGGTCCATTCGAAAATTATTCCGATCGTAAAAGCGCTGCCGAAGTTGGCATCTACGAACTGGGTGTAAACGAACAATATGAGTACGAAAAACCAATGGAACGCGGCAATCACGAAGATGTGCGTTGGGCAAAATTAAGTGGTAAGGATATGCCTTCGTTGCTGGTGAAAGCCGATGAAAAACTAATGCAGGTAGCAGCGCTTCCTCATACCGATGAGCAGATGCATCCGGTAGAGTATAAAATTGATTTGCCTGCCAGCACTTCAACTGTGTTCTGTATTTCAACAAAAACACTTGGTGTTGGCTCTGCAAGTTGCGGACCGCGTCCTCTTGAAAAATTTCAGGTTTTTGCCGATCCTACATCATTTAGCTACACGATAAATTTGCAGTAAACTATATTTTATGAAAAAATATGCATTTGCCATCGTTTCTGTTTTAACGGTTTTAATGAATCTGTCTTTTTACGCTAATGCGCAAAATCCGATTATTCAAACCAAATTTACAGCCGATCCGGCTCCAATGGTGTACAACGACACAGTGTTTCTTTATACCGGACATGATGAAGATGATGCTTTTGGATTTAAAATGCAGGATTGGCTGCTTTACACTTCTACGGATATGGTCAACTGGACCGACCGCGGGGTGGTGGCAACACTGAAAGATTTTAAATGGGTGGATGTTGACAATGGCGCCTGGGCTGCTCAGTGCATTAGGCGGAACAATAAGTTTTATTTGTATTGTCCTGTGCCGAATGGTCTGGGAATAGGAGTGTTGGTGGCCGATAGTCCCTATGGCCCTTTCAAAGATCCAATTGGTAAACCGCTCATTAAAAACAGCACCCACGATATCGATCCAACAGTTTTTATCGACGATGATGGTCAGGCTTATCTTTACTGGGGTAACCCCAATCTTTATTATGTAAAGTTAAACGAGGATATGGTTTCTTATTCAGGTGCAGTTATAAAAGAAGCTACCAAGCCAGACAATTTTCAGGAAGGACCGTGGGTATGGAAACGTAACGGACATTATTACCTGTCCTATGCATCTACTTGTTGCCCGGAAGGTATTGGTTATGCTATGAGTAATTCTCCCACCGGACCGTGGGAATACAAGGGGATGATAATGGAGGGCGATCCACGCTCCAGTGGTAATCACCCGGGCATTATCGAATATAAAGGAAATTCCTATGTGTTCGGTTTTAATTATGCTATTCTGAAGCAAACCATGTCCAAACATTACGAAAGACGTTCGATATGTCTCGAGGACTTAATATACAATGCCGATGGTACGATTCAGAAGCATCCATTTTGGTCGAAAAATGCGGCGCAACTGGGTACACTGAATCCTTATCGACGCGTCGAAGCTGAAACAATTGCCTACAGCGAAGGGCTCAAAACGGAAACAACCACCGAATGGGAACGTAATATATCATGGGACAAAGGGAAGAAAATAGCTGACAGATTACACCTGAGTTCTATCAACAATGGTGATTATCTTAAAGTGCAAGGTGTGGATTTTTCAAGCGGAGCTTCATCGGTTGATGTCAATGTGGCTTCGTTGAACGGTGGTAAAATAGAAATACACACCGACAAACTTGATGGTCCCTTGCTGGCAATAATTGACATTAAAACATCCGGCGAAGGTGACCTCTGGAGAACAGTCACCACGCCCGTAAAGAAAGTGAAAGGGTTGCATGACTTGTATTTCATATTTAAAGGTGAAAAAGAATTGTTCTATTTCGACTGGTGGAAATTTAATCAATAAATAATATAAAAAAATCATGAAAAAACATTTTGTTATCATTCTGGCAGTAATTGCCTCGATAAGTATAAGTTTAGCTGATAATCCGGTAGTACAAACACATTATGGTCCCGATCCTGCTCCTATGGTGCACAATGGCACTGTTTATATGTACATTGGTGATGATATTCCGGGCTTCGATTTTTATTATATGACCAAATGGCGCGTTATGTCGTCGACTGATATGGTCAATTGGACGGATTATGGAAGTCCTATTTCGCTTGAGTCTTTTAAGTGGGCGCGCGATCGTGCATGGGCGGCTCAGTGTATCGAGCGCAACGGCAAGTTTTATTGGTACATCTGTGCGCAAAGCACCAACAACGATATGGCAATTGGTGTAGCTGTATCTGATTCTCCAACCGGTCCTTTTAAAGATGCGTTAGGCAAACCATTGATTATGAATGGAAGCTGGTCGAATATTGATCCAACTGTATGTATCGACGACGATGGTCAGGCTTATCTCTATTGGGGGAACGGAAGTCTTTATTATGTTAAGTTGAACAAGGACATGATTTCATATTCGGGCGAAATAGTGACTGTACCACTTTCAGTTGAATCTTTCGGAGGTTTCAGAGGCAACAAAAACGCCGAAAACCCGAACAAAGATTCGTTTGTGGAAGGGCCATGGTTTTACAAACGCAACAACTTGTATTATATGATGTTTGCAGGAATGGGAAAAGGTGGCGAAACTCTTTCATATTCTACAAGCAACAGTCCCATAGGCCCATGGAAATATCAGGGCAAAATTATGGAAAACCAAAAGTTGAATAGCTTTACCAACCATGGTGGAATTATTGATTACAAGGGAAATTCATATCTATTTTATCACAGCGGTTTGCTACCGGGAGGTGGAAGTTATGGACGTGCAGCTGCCATCGAACAATTTACTTATAACGCCGATGGAACCATTCCTGCTATTGCGGCCACAAAAGAAGGTCCTAAGCCGGTAGGCGAAATTAATCCTTACAATCGCGTCGAAGCTGAAACAATGGCCTGGTCCGAAAAGTGTTCGATAGCTAAAAATAGTAAAACCGGCGTATATGTTTCGAGTGCACGCATGAAAGGTCATATTAAAGTACGTGAAGTGAACTTTGGTAATCAATCTCCAAAATCATTTTCAGCATCCTTGGCTGCCGGCGTTGATGGAGGTATTCTTGAAGTTCGCCTCGATAGCGTTAAAGGACCGGTTATTTCATCTATTCAATTGCCCCGCACAGGTGGTTGGGAAAAATTTAAAACATTTACTGCTGAGCTGAAGCAAGAAGTAACCGGAAAACACGATGTTTATTTTTATTTCAATGGACAAAACATCTCTGCAGGTCGCGAATTGTTTAATTTCGATCATTGGATTTTCAATAAAAAATAAAAAACTTTGCTGATAAAACAGGAGTCAGCCCTAATTATACACATGAAAAAACCAGGAAATATAAAATCTCTAATTGCCGGATTTGTTGTTTTGTTCTGCACCATGAGTGTCGGAGTTGTGAACGCTCAAACCGTGTGGCTTGATCAGTTAGATCTCAGCACTATTACTCAGGGGTATGGAACTCCGAGAAGCAATAAATCAATCGATGGTAATACACTGACAATAGCCGGAAAAACTTTCGAACGAGGAGTTGGAAGTCATTCCGAAAGCTTATTAACCGTCATACTCGACGGGCAAGCCACATTGTTCACGGCATTTGTTGGTATCGACGACGAAGTGAAAGGACAACAACCAGCTGCTGAATTTATTGTTAATGGCGATGGCAAAAAACTGTGGAGTAGTGGCGTTATGCGCTTAGGTGATGCCGCAATACCTTGCTCGGTAAAGCTGGATGGTGTGAAAAAAGTGGAGCTCCTGGTTACCGATGGTGGAAACGGAAATTATTACGACCATGTGAATTGGGTGGATGCCAGGTTCGAAACTACTGGCGCCACTACATTCAAAACATACAATCCTGTACCAAGCGAAGTTTATATTCTGACTCCAAAGCCTTCGGCTTTTCCAAAGATTACAGGTGCAAAGGTATTTGGAGTGCGGCCGGGTTCGCCTTTTCAGTTTCTTGTTACAGCTACCGGAGACCGACCAATGACTTTTTCGGCTACTCAATTGCCAAAAGGATTGAAAATCGATGCTAAAACAGGTATCATTACAGGTAAACTTACACAGGCCGGAACTTATAATGTTGTGCTGAAAGCAAAAAATGCAAAAGGAACAGCCGAAAGAACGTTCAGGATAGAGTGTGGCGACCGCATTGCGCTTACTCCACCTATGGGATGGAATAGCTGGAATTGTTTTGCTCAGGAAGTTTCGGCCGAAAAGGTGAAGCGTGCAGCCGATGCAATGGTAAGCAGCGGACTTATCAACCATGGATGGACCTATGTGAACATCGATGATTTCTGGGAGAATAACCGCGACTCGAAGGATCAGTCATTGCGTGGTAAATTTCGCGACGAGAGTGGCAACATCATTCCTAATAAACGTTTTCCGGATATGAAAGGTCTTGCAGATTACGTACACAGTCTGGGTTTAAAAATTGGTCTTTACTCAAGTCCCGGGCCATGGACCTGCGGTGGATGTGTTGGTAGTTATGGTTTTGAGAAGCAAGATGCCGAGAGTTATGCTAAATGGGGCTTCGATTATCTTAAATACGATTGGTGCAGCTATGGAAATGTTATCGATGGTTTGCCAGATAACGATCCTATGAAAGTATCTTCGCTGTCGTACAATGGTGGAAGTGAATTAAATACAGCAATGAAACCTTTTAAAGTGATGGGCGATCTCCTGCGCGAACAAAATCGCGACATTGTGTTTAGCGTTTGCCAGTACGGCATGTCCGATGTATGGAAATGGGGCGACTCTGTAAATGGCAATTGCTGGCGAACTACCAATGATATTACTGACACCTGGGTAAGCGTAAAAAATATCGCACTCGATCAGGATAAATCGGCTCCTTATGCCAAGCCCGGTAACTGGAACGACCCCGATATGCTTGTGGTTGGTCAGGTAGGTTGGGGAAATCCGCACCCAAGCAAGCTAAAACCCGATGAACAATACCTACACATCAGTCTCTGGAGTTTGTTTGCAGCACCACTTTTGATTGGTTGCGATATGGAAAAACTGGATGATTTTACCTTGAATTTGTTGACCAACGACGAAGTGATCGAAATCAATCAGGATCCTCTCGGAAAGCAGGCTACTTGTCTTCAGACCATTGGCGAATTGCGCATTTATGTAAAAGAACTCGAAGATGGCAGCAAAGCGGTTGGTTTTTGTAACTTTGGCCTCGAAATAGCTGAACTTTCGTACAATGACTTTGCAAAACTGGGAATCAAAGGACAGAATATTGTACGTGATCTTTGGCGCCAGAAAGATATTGCTAAAATAGATACCCAAACTGAAGATTTGAAGATTAAAGTACCTGTTCATGGTGTGGTACTTTATAAATTTACATCAGTAAAATAAATATATTCAAAAAAATAAACACGAAAAATGGAATTCAATTTTTGGACAAAACTAAAGACTGTTGCAGCTCTCGCAGTTGCATTACCTTTTGTAAGTCTGGCACAAAACCCAATAGTCCAAACCAATTATACTGCCGACCCTGCACCAATGGTACACAATGGTACGGTTTATCTTTATACAAGTCACGATGAAGATGTTACCGTAAAAAACTTTTTTACGATGAACGATTGGCTCTGTTACTCGTCGAAGGATATGGTAAACTGGACCGACCACGGAGTTGTGCTTTCGTACAAGGATTTTGAGTGGTCGCGTGGTGATGCCTGGGCCGGACAGTGCATTTACCGAAACGGAAAATTTTATTATTATTTACCTGTGAATCAAAAAAATGGTGGAAATGCCATTGGCGTAGCTGTTTCCAATAGCCCGACCGGACCTTTTAAAGATGCACTTGGAGCACCTTTACTCGTTGGCTATGGCTATATCGACCCAACGGTTTATATCGACGACGACGGACAAGCATATCTCTATTGGGGAAATCCAAATCTGTGGCACGTAAAGCTGAATGAAGATATGATTTCTTACGATAAAAGTTATGGAATTGTTAAGGAAGATTTGAAGGACGAAAACTTCGGATACCGTTCGAAAAAAATAGACAACCGCACAGCTGCTTACGAAGAAGGTCCCTGGTTGTTTAAACGTAACAGCCTGTATTATATGCTCTATCCCGCCGGAGGTGTTCCTGAACATTTGGCTTATTCTACATCCAAAAGCATTACAGGCCCCTGGACTTATGGCGATACCATTATGCATGTAATTAAAGATAAAGGCGCATTTACAAATCACCCGGGTTTTATCGAGTTGAATGGTCAACCCTACCTGTTTTATCATGATGGTGGTTTGCCCGGTGGAGGTGGATTCAAACGTTCAGTTAGCGTAGAGCCTTTTAATTTCAATGCCGATGGGTCAATACCATTGATACATCCAACTAAAGAAGGAGTAACCAAAAGTGTATCGAACCTTAACCCATTTGCAAGAGTAGAGGCTGAAACTATTGCCTGGTCCGAAGGTTTAAAAACGGCAAAAGATACAGAAACAGGAGTTTATGTTACAAAAATAAATAACGGTGACTATATCAAGGTTAGAAGTGTGGATTTTGGTGAAGGAGCTAAAAAATTCGAAGCAAGTGTTGCATCGAACACTCAGGGAGGAAAAATTGAAATTCGGGTGGGTAGTGCTACCGGAACTTTGCTTGGTACCTGCCTTGTGAAACGAACAGGGGGCGCAACTGCCTGGACTGTAAGTGCATGCAAAACTAAAAAAATGAAAGGCCTGCACGATATTTACTTTGTATTCAAAGGCGGTGAAGGTGAGCTCTTTAACTTCGATTGGTGGAGCTTTAAGAAATAAATATAAAAAAAGCTGATATTGAATAAAGTACACATGTTACTACAAGTTAACGTGCGATCAGCTTTAGACTTAAACGAAGAAGCGAGTATATGCCATAAATAAGTGTATTCAGTACAATTTAAATACGCATTAAAATGCAACAGAAAAGAAAAATATATACAGGTGTAGAGAAAAGAGTGTCAGGCATAGCATTGATGTCCTGTATGTTTTTGATGTTTGTGCTCTTTTCTAACAGTTTGAGAGCCCAAAATGTAAACGCGGCGACTGATGGAAATCTTTACAAAGATTTTAAAACAGAATTTATGTGGGATGCAAAAGTGAAAATTGCCGGTATGATCAACGTAGGCGAAAGCAAACGTGGTGTCAGAAGGGTTATTCCCATTACGGGAGGAACGTTCAGTGGTCCGAAAATTAAAGGCGAAGTGTTACCCGGCGGTGAGGACTGGCAACTGGTTCGCCCCGATGGTGACACCGAGCTTTATGCCCGTTATCTGCTGAAAACAGACGATGGTCATGTTATTCAGGTAATTAATAATGCATTGATTCATACCGATGCCAAAACCAACGCTTTTTACTGCAAATCTGTTCTTGATTTAGAAGCCCCTCAAAATAGCCCTTACGATGATCTTAATCATGCTGTTTTTATTGGCACATTAAATATGCCCGCTCTGAAACCGGGTGAAGAGCCTTATGTAATAATTGGCGTTTACAAGTTATTGTAAAAAAAATACAATCTTATTTCTATTTTTCTTTGTTAAAACTTTAAATTCAGTGATATATGAAAAAAATCAATTTTGTGGTCTTCTTATTGGTGCTAAGCCTTGGAGCTTCTGCTCAATCGTATCAGAAAACCAATTTGGGGATCAAAGCCCAAATCAATGCAACGGATGTTGAGATTCAGTTCTTCGGACCTTCTACAGTACGAGTATTGAAATCGCCGGTAGGGAAAATTTTCACAAAGGAAAGTTTGTCGGTAATAAAAAAGCCGGAAACTACAAAGATGGCAATTCATCAACAAGGAGATGTTGTGTCGCTAAAAAGCAATCAACTGAAAGTGGATGTCGATCTGAAATCGGGGAAAATATCCTATAGTACACTTGCCGGAGTACTACTTCTGAGCG
>CAYMHE010000051.1:0-20628 GCA_964390175.1 uncultured Paludibacter sp. | reverse complement strand
TTTGTACTCCATAGCCTGACGCGCCGGATTATAATAACAGGAAACTAACCCTATAAAGTAAAAATGTTGTATTTTTGTTTTTTTACAATACAATTCCACTAACAAGTAATTCAAACAAACTCATATTATATGAAAAAATACTTATTTCTTCTCTTAATTATTATTCCATTTCTATCGGGTTGCGAAAAGATTCAAGAACTTACAAAAGTCGATTTTCCTTTTTCGCAAAGCGTAACCATTCCCCCCATTCCAATAGTAGGCATACCCTTAACCATTTCGACACCTGATATGGAGGCTAATGTGGACAGCATATTGAACGCGTATAATTTAGAGACTAAAAATATTGATGGAGTCACGCTTAAAAATCTTAAACTTACCCTTAGCGCACCTTCGGACGGAGATCTTAGTTTTATCGATGACATTGAAGTGTATATAAGTGCTTCGGGGCTCGACAAAGTAAAAATTGCTTCAGCCGAAAATGTAGGTGATGTCTCAACCCTGGATTTGAAAGTAGCAAATGCAAATTTGAAGGAGTATTTGCTTAAAGATAAGTTCTCGCTTCAGTTTAAAGCCGCCGCCGATGAACCGACAGTGGCAGAACACAAGATAAAGATTGATATGATAGTAACCTTCGACCTGAAAATTTTAGGATTATAATACTCAAATCAGACTCTTACTCGTTTGCAAATGAGGGTTTTATGGTTATTTGTTTGTAGCAAAAAGATATGTAATCTTTCGATGACACATTACGGTTTTTATTTACAAAACTATCTTTTTTGCGTTGAAAACGTTCAGCTATTTCCCCTTCGCTGCAAACCTACTCTTTATACGCAAATATTATATTTTGAACGCAAAGAACACGAAGACTCAAAGACACAAAGAATCTGCTTGATAAGTCATTTTTTAATGTATATTTCAAGATAATTAAGTAAAGAATTCAATGTTTTTTCTTTGCGACTTACTAACTTAGCGTTCTTCGCGTTCAAAATACTATGTTTTTACCCCTAATCATTTTAGCAAAGAAGATGTGTATAAAGAGTAGGTTGCAAACGAGGGGGAGTATGGGTCAATTACACGTATGCACTCATTATTATATGCTGACACAGCTTTGAAAACCACGACATCATCATTTATTACTTAGACTCGAACATATCGTTTTTAATAGTAACAATATACTGATTATATCTTGTCCCCATGTCGTACGATACATAGCGTTTCCAATTTTTCATTGAATTGTATTTGCTCTGTTCAACATATATGGTGTCTTTCCCCTGAATTTTAAATATCTTCAATTTCTTCACTTCATTTATAAAAGTGGTACTATCGATACCATCATTATCGTTTTCATAAGTAAACAATGTAAAACCAGAATAACTACCGTTTGTCGACATCTTAATTGATTCTTTGTTTTGATTACTTTTTGTAAACTGTGCAAACACTTCAATATCAGATTCATTTTGAAATTCTATATTGTCGTATGTTATCTTATCAGTGCAAAATTGAAATAAAATTATTGCAAATAAAGACATAGGAAGTAGCAATAATTTCTTGAGTGATTTTAGTTTATTTTCCATCTTTCCAATAAATATATTTGTTTTTATCTGTTGAGTTCTTATCTGATTTAACTGTACTTTCAATAGTACTTAAGTTCCATGTCTTTTTCACACTATTGGAAGTTGTATTAACAAAGTCGCGTACACGTGCTCCCCAAAGCTCCCATTTGTGCATATCTGACCAAAAACTGCCACGGAATGTAGAATATTTGGTATGTCTACCTACATAGTTGTTATGCAAATCCATATATTTATCACAGGGCTTGTTCTCGCTCGTATTTTCCCAATAAAAATCCATAACTGCCCAGGACATAAGCTCTGTTAAATATCGACGAAGCATCATACTTACGTAAATATGTTTAAATGCATCATTTTGAGTTCCGGAATTTAACACAATACCTGTTCCACCATAAAACTCATTTTGTTTGTTTTCAGCTCTTTTTTTGCATATCAGTGTTCTGGCAACAGTATAAACACCTAATGTCACGATACCAGCTGCAGAAATCCAACCCCACGCAACCTGCGTAACTTTATTTTTACCATCGTTTGACTTAGAATTATAAATTATATTATCGAAATCATCGATTGTTGCAAAGTCGGAACTTATTGCCAATTGGTTTAAACGCCTGAAGCTGATTTCCTCGTCAGGTGTCATATTCATTAATTCAATTTCGTCTTCTACAGTAGTGAAAGCAGGGGTGACTGGCTCAGGTTCAACATATATACCAATTGATAGCTCATAAGCAGAAAGTCGGTCAAGATAATCCTGATATTGGTCGATAGTTTGTAATCCTTCAGCTACCATATCATTAGCTATTCCAACGTAGGCTTCTTCCGGGTAAAGCTCTATTAATCTATCTTCAACATACCTATTTAATGTCATTTCATTTATATTTGCAATTTTACCATTCATCTTCTGTCTTGCCGCTTTCATACTTGTACCGTCTTTTATCGTTTCATATTCTCTACCTACTACATAAAGAACCTCTGCCGGAAATTTGGGTAATTTACTTTTCACAACTTCAGGTGGATTAGGGAATGATCTGTCTTCAGCAATAGCATTTTGCTTATCACAGGATGTGAATCCAAACGCTAAGAGAGCGAAAAAATATATTATTTTTCTCATTTTAATTGATTTTATGAATGCTCTCTGATTCCATTTTTTATATCAGGGCATTCAGATTTATTTTTCTTATTAGTTATTACAACCATCATTGGTTGTCGTAGAAATGAAAAGCTTTCATTTCATTAGATTTAAGTTTGTAGTATAAAACAAACTTTAGAACATAAGTACAAGGTTTATATGCACTTCAACTAAACTCACTGTAACGAAAATAAATTTTATGCACTTGTATTTCCGTTTTCTTGCCTCTACTTTTTTTCAAGACTAAAAACATTATTAACTTGTGTCCATCTTGTTTGTCATTTTGTTTACAAATTATTCGTTTTAATGAAATAGCAAGACAATATATTTGATTTATACTCAATTGTAATTTTAATTGTAAAGTTTATCGGTAATGGCCGTCGAGCCAATAGAGTCGATCGGTTGTTTTGTAGTACTAATTCTCACTCTCATGAAAAATAGCATTTCTCGAATGTAAATTTATATACTTAAAAATCAATCACCAAATTATCAACTCAAAAAAAGTAGGACAAAGCATTTTTAAACACCACTGATTATCTGTAGTTTAAAGTATGACAAAAGAAAATAATTAGGACAAACTATTTTTAACTATCAAAAAGGTGCGGAAAACGGGCAGAATTGAGCATACCCAAATGTAGTTTTTCAAAAAATATAAATGCTTGGATGAACGAGAGTAGAAAAACCTTCATACTTTTACATTTGGCTCTTTAGCGAGCCGGGGGAGATAAAAAAAAGGTAAACCTTCTATGATTCACCTTTTATTTTTTATTATAGCAGCTTTTCTTTCAAAAACTTAGCTGTATACGATTTTTCACAAGCCACGAGCTCCTCAGGAGTACCTTCGAACACGAGATTTCCTCCTGCTTCGCCCCCTTCGGGACCGATATCAATAATATGATCGGCACATTTAATCACTTCGAGGTTATGTTCGATAATAATTACCGTATGCCCTTTTGCTATCAGCGCATCAAAAGCTTTCAGCAATGTTTTTATATCGTGGAAGTGGAGTCCTGTTGTAGGTTCATCGAAAATAAAAATTGTAGGTTCGGGTTTCTCGTTGGCAAGAAACGAAGCTAACTTCACGCGCTGGCTTTCACCTCCCGAAAGTGTGCTGCTCGATTGCCCAAGTTTGACATAGCCTACACCCACATCCTGCAAGGGTTTCAGTCGCTTCACTATTTTCTTTTCGGTGCTGCCTATTTGCCCCTCGAAAAACTCTATCGCCTGATTAACCGTCATTTCGAGCACATCAAAGATATTTGCATCTCTGTATTTCACCTCCAGAATATCCTGTTTGAAGCGCTTGCCATGGCAATGTTCACATTCGAGTACCAGATCGGCCATAAACTGCATTTCCACCGTTACCGTTCCTTCTCCCTGACATTCTTCGCACCTCCCACCATCGGTATTGAACGAGAAATGCGATGCAGCATAACTCATTTGTTTCGAAAGCTGCTGATCGGCAAAAAGCTTACGTATTTCGTCGTAGGCTTTGATATAGGTCACCGGATTCGACCGCGTGGAACGCCCAATGGGATTCTGATCCACAAATTCAACATCTTTGGCCAGTTGCATCGAACCACGCAAAGCTCCGAATTGTCCCGTGCGATCGGCCACACCACCATAATGTTTCTTCAATGCAGCATAAAACACATTGCGCACCAGCGATGATTTCCCCGACCCACTTACGCCCGTAACAACAGTCATAATATTGAGCGGAAATTTCACATCAATTCCCTTCAGGTTATTTTCGCGTGCTCCAAGTACTTCTATGTAGTTGTTCCATTTGCGGCGGTGCAAAGGAATATCGATTAATTCTTTTTTTAAAAGATACTTTAGTGTAAATGAATTTTCTATATCGGTATCTTTTTGAGTTGAAATATCGCTGATATTGCCACGGAAAACGACTTCGCCACCGCGACGTCCGGCAAAGGGACCAATATCAACAATATAATCGGCAGCCCGCATAATTTCTTCATCGTGCTCCACTACCACCACTGTATTACCCAGATCGCGAAGCTGTTTTAGCACTTTGATCAATAAATGCGTATCGCGGGCATGAAGTCCGATGCTTGGCTCGTCGAGAATATACAGTGAACCCACCAAACTACTCCCAAGCGATGTGGCAAGGTTGATGCGCTGACTTTCGCCTCCCGAAAGAGTGTTCGAAAGACGGTTGAGCGTCAGATAGCCAAGACCCACATCGAGCAGAAACTGAATGCGGTTATTTATTTCGATCAACAGGCGTTTTGAAACAGCCGCATCATTTTCGTCGAGTTGCAGATGATCAAAGAAGTGTTTTAGCTTATCCACAGGCATAAGCACAAGCTCCGAAATTGATTTCCCTGAAACGCGAATATACGAAGCCTCTTTTTTCAGTCGGCTACCCTTGCAATCGGGACAAATTGTCTTGCCTCTGTAACGCGCCAGCATAACCCTGTACTGAATTTTGTACTGATTGGATTCGAGCATTTTAAAGAAAGCGTTTAAACCTTCGAAATACTTGTTTCCTGTCCAGATTAAATACTTCTGATCGTCGGTAAGTTCATAATAAGGTTTATGAATGGGAAAATTGAACTTATCAGCCGAACGTATGAGCTGCATTTTAAATTCGCTCATCACCTCCCCTTTCCAACAAGCCACAGCATCTTCGAAAATTGAAAGTGTTTTGTTCGGTATCACAAGGTCTTCGTCAATACCAATCACTCTACCAAATCCTTCGCAGGTAGGGCAAGCTCCCAGCGGACTGTTGAAACTGAACGTATGCACAGTAGGCGTTTCGAATTGCATTCCATCGGCTTCGAAACTTTTTGAAAAATACAAACTCTGCGCAGCTTCGCCGGTCTCCGACAAAGGAAATATTTTGAGTAAACACACTCCGCTTCCTTCGTAAAAAGCTGTTTCTACCGAATCAGTCAGGCGGCTGATGCCTGTTGGAGTTCTGTCCACCGTCAGGCGGTCAATCATCAGGTATATATCTGGATTGTTTTCAATCAGCGCGTTGTCATCAATCAAATCCTGAATTTTATAAACTTCGTCGTTTAACTCTACGCGGCTAAAACCCTGCATCAGCAGATTTTTAAGTTCTTCTGCCATTGTTCGGTCTCCCGACGGTATCACCGTTGTCAGCACCATCAATTTGGTACCATCAGCATATTGCAAAGCAGCGCTGACAACATCTTCAGCTTCGTGTTTTTTTACAATTTCGCCGGAAACAGGAGAATACGTTTTTCCGATACGCGCATAAAGCAACTTTATATATTCGTAAATTTCAGTTGAAGTTCCAACCGTAGAACGCGGATTACGTGTATTTACTTTTTGTTCGATGGCAATGGCCGGAGGAATTCCTTTAATAAAATCAACTTCAGGTTTACTCATTCGTCCAAGAAACTGGCGGGCATAGGACGAAAGGCTTTCGACATAACGGCGTTGCCCCTCGGCATAAAGCGTATCGAAGGCCAACGATGACTTACCTGAGCCAGAAAGCCCGGTGATCACCACCAATTGATTGCGTGGAATCTCTACATCAATGCCTTTGAGGTTGTGTACCCGTGCACCTTTTATAATTATATTTCCTTGCTTTGACATGAATTTATCTGTTTATCTGCTTTGATTCAATCAAAAATCTGAAAGGAATGCTGATACTTTTCCCTTCGATTTCTTTTTTTTGTGACCTGCAAAGATACGACTAAACTAAAGATAATTAAATGTTGAAGTTTATAAAAAATGTAGTTTTTTACATGTTTATCCGATTGAATAGCTACTGCATTTTCGCAAAACATCGTTGACACTTTGAGTAAACAGTGAATGGTGTAAACTAAAAGTTACAATTGGAACAAGAAATGTAATCACTTTTAAAACAGCGTTACCTGCTGCAAACATTAAGAAGCATACAGATGAAAGAAATTAAAAAAATACACTATTTTTACAGTGTAAAATTATCACCTTATTCATCACTTCTAAATTATTATGAAATGAATTTCAAAAAATCACTCTTATTCACGTTAAGTCTCAGCTTTGCCTGTTTTTCGAATGCTCAGCCAGCGCTTGTATTCGGAGTTGAAAACTCTGGGGCTGCCTGCGTAAAACCTGTTCTTCCGGCACTTACTGAGCTGCAGGACTATCCCATGTTGCCCGATCCCTTTGCATGGTCCAACGGAAGCGGACGCGCGCAAACCTTAGCCGATTGGAAATGCAGAAGAAATGAAATTAAAGCCGAAATTGAACTGTATGAAATTGGCCCCAAACCCAACAAACCTGAAAACATAACAGCCACACTTGAAGCAAATGTGCTTACTGTGAATGTGACCGTGAACGGACAAACGCTGACGCTCACATCGAAAGTTGTAATTCCTGAAGGCGATGGTCCTTTCCCCGTGGTCATTGGCATGAATAGCAGAACAGGAAGCATGCCTTCTTCTCTGTTTCAGAATGTGATACAAATTCCGTTTATGCACAATCAGGTGGTGACTTATTCTCAAACGAGCAATAGAGTTTTAACCGATCCATATTACAAATTATACCCCGACCTGACCTATGTGGGCAATTACAGTGCCTGGTCGTGGGGAATCAGCCGACTCATCGATGGAATAGAGATCGTAAAAACACAGCTCAAAGCCGACACAAAACGAATTGCTGCTACCGGATGCTCCTATGCCGGAAAAATGGCGCTTTTTGCAGGTGCTTTAGACGAACGTATCGCCCTTACAATAGTGCAGGAATCGGGCGGCGGCGGAATTAATTCATGGCGTGTTTCCGAAACCATTGGGAAAGTTGAAAAAATTGACAATACCAACTATTCGTGGTTTATGCAAAGCATGAGAACCAATTTTGGAGGCAAAGTTGGCACGTTACCTCACGATCATCACGAGTTAATGGCCATGATAGTTCCAAGAGCATTATTGGTGTTAGGAAATCCTCCTTTTGTTTGGTTGGGCGATGAGTCGGGTTATGTTTCGTGCAGAGCGGTGGAAGAAGTGTATAAAGTTTTTAATATTGCTGATCGTTTTGGTTTTTCATTCAGATCGGGTCACAACCACTGTGCTCTTCCAACGGAATCATATCCAGAAGTGCAGGCTTTTATCGATAAGTTTTTATTTGGGAACACTTCGGCCAACACCAATATCAGGGTACATGAGTTCGACAATGTGGATTATAACAAATGGATCAGCGCATGGAAAAAACAATGAACTGAGCAGCTGACAGCACATAAAGCAATATCTATAAATTAAAGCTCAGTTTCATAAAACAAGAAGAGCGCAACCAAGTTTGCGCTCTTCTTGTTTTTAATATTGTAAGGGACAAGTTCAAAATCTCATCAGCATATCAACTGAGGTCACCTAAAACAATCAGAGTAACCTGACAGCAGTTTGGGGAGTTAATGCATGCGATATCAGGTTGACACCTTCCCACAGCACCAGGTCAGTTTGATTTGAGATGGCTATATGCTTCGAAAGCCCTAAAAGCCGTTGAGGGAAATAAGTACAAGCATTTATAAGTTCGAAAACAGTAATTACAGAAAGTACATCGAAATTTTCTTTCAACAATTTGTTGATTTCAGAAAAGTTATTGGTACCAAAATCAACAATAAAACCGGAACTCTTATCGAAAACAAAAGGGGTTTTATTTATCTCACTTAAGTCGAGACACACAATTCCCTTTGTTATTTCGAGGAGTTGATCATTTGAAAGATATTGTTTCAACGAAATAATTTCACCCGAAATCACGCCATCATAAAACACCGTGTGAGCGGTTTCTGATTGCCGGGTTGATAAATCTATAATATCCGTGATAACATTGTCGTCGTTTTGCTCCACGACTGTCGATCTCAACAAGCTGTTAGCATCGCAAAAGACCAGTTGACTACTTAAGCGTTTCATTCTTGCGCAATAAAACCCTGTTTCTGATACGCCGGTTGATAGTATCATCTTTTTCAGTTATTACCGGAAGAGGATGTTCAATAAGCTTGATCACATTTCTGATACTGTCCTGGGCCAGTTCATCGTACTCACGCATCAGTTTTATACTGTCTACCGTAATGCTTAACTTCCCTTTATTTTTGCTGCTCGCCGAAAGGTGTCCGGTAATAGAATCGATTCTGCTTTGATAGCGGGCTACCAACCTCAAACTATATTTACGCAAAATACTATCGTTAATGGCCTTGGCGTAAACACTATCCTTTTTCCCATCAGCATAGAAAATACGCATTACTATGTTTTTGTTCAGTCCCGAGTCCAATGGAGCTATCCGTTGCCGGAAACTCAGCACATAAGCATCTTTCCATTGCAAGTCGCGGTTCTGAATTTTAAATGCCAACCGGCTTCTCGCTGAGTCTTTGGTGAGCGTATACGCAGTGCGATTGGGCCAAATGTCTTTTTTCATATGCCTCAAAGCTACAGAATCGATGGGGTGAAATTTGCGGTTTTTCACATCGGTCTCGAATTGAGTCAGATTGTCAACTACTTCCGCATAGATGTTATTAAACTTTTTTGGATTACTTACATACCAAACCAAAGATGAATCGAAATCGGCTTTGGTGATCCCATATTTCTTAAGCAAGGCATTGTAATAATAAATATTTTCGCGACTATCGGGCATTGAGTTGTAATAATTTGCAGAAAGTGCGCCATCGAGTTTGTGTAAATCGGTAAGAAAGTCAACCATTTCATTCTGGCTCATAACATTCTCAGGACGACTATTGCAAGCCACCAGAAAAAAAACAGTCCCCGAAAGAAAAAGGAAGAACCTCAATATTTTATTGATTCTTTTCAGCATCAGCATGTTTTTTTGACTCCAAACTCTCGTTCAGGTCTTTGCGGAAAAAAATAAGAATAATGGCCACAGCAATTGTTATGGCCGAGTCGGCGATATTGAAAATCGGGCTAAAAAAGATGGTTTCGCCCGCAGCATTTTTTATAATGGGAAAATAAAGCATATCAACTACTTTTCCATAAAAGAGCGGCGCATATCCTCCTGTTTCAGGTAAAAATGTTGCCGCCATTCCATAACTTTCGCTAAAAAGAACGCCGTAAAAGACAGAATCGAAGATATTGCCGGCAGCACCAGCCAGTAGTAAAGAAACGCAAAGAATATATCCTGTTCTTGCCTTCTTTTTTATAAGCGTATGAATAAAATAGGCAAGTCCCGATACTGCAACGATACGGAAGATTGTAAGAAACAGCTTTCCGATAAATTCCATGCCAAATGCCATTCCGTTATTTTCGATAAAATAGATTTTGAACCAACTGAAAACATCGATGTGTTCGCCAATGGCAAAATTCAGTTTAATGTACACTTTCGATACCTGATCAACAAGCAAGACAAAGAAAATAAGAAGAATAGACTTTTTTGTAATTGACATTTTTCAAAAAAAGAGAGTAAATAACAAATTCGACAACAGACGATCCATCTGCTGTCGAATTTAATATAAATAGCTTGAGTTATTTTTGATCGTTTTTAGCTTCGATACTTAATGTGGCATGAGGTACAGCACGTAAACGCTCCTTTGGTATGAGTTTACCTGTTTCGCGACAAATGCCATACGTTTTATTTTCAATACGAACCAAAGCCGCCTGAAGATGTTGAATGAATTTCATTTGGCGCTGTGCAAGTCGACCTGATTCCTCTTTCGACAATGTCGCAGCTCCCTCTTCAAGTACCTTGAAAGTAGGAGATGTGTCCATCACATCATTTCCATCCAAATTGGTAATTCCATTGCGCAACAATTCATAATCTTTTTGAGCTTTATCAAGCTTTTCAATAATTAATTTGCGGAATTCATCCAATTCTGCATCAGTATATCTCGTTTTTTCGGCCATAGTAATTGTTGTTTATAACGTTTTTAGGATTTTCCCCATTAACAACTGTTTATATGAATTTTTTATTGCCTGCGAAAATAGCAAATAAGTTTCGGTTTGCCAATTATTTTGCCATTTAATTTTAAGTCAATACAATTACACTTTCTTTACTGAAACTTTCACATTATATTCGTCAAACTCAAGTTCTGTTGCATCTGCTATTTCTGTCACCAATAAAACCTCATTTGCCAATGTTTGTGTGGCAATATAATTAGCATATTCGGTTACTGCTTCGGCAATTTCCGGGCGACTTTCAATTTCAACAACGATTTTATCGACAATTTCGTAACCGCTCGATTTGCGAATGTTCTGAATACGGTTGACCAATTCACGGGCAATACCTTCACGCACCAATGCATCGGTCAGCGTAATATCAAGTGCTACTGTAAGTTTACCTTCGTTAGCCACTAACCAGCCCGGCATATCTTCGGTAATAATTTCAACGTCTTCGGGAGTAAGTTCCACATCGCCTGTTGGCAATGCGAGTACGAATTTTCCGTTGCGTTCAATTTCACCTATTTCATGGTTACCGAATGAAATCATTGCTGCTGCAATTTCCTTCATTTGTTTGCCGTATTTTTTACCAAGTGTTTTGAAGTTTGGTTTTATTTTCTTCACCAAATTCTCCATGTCGTTGTCGGCAGGGATTACCTCAAACTCTTTTACGTTTACTTCGGCTTTCACAAGGTCGGCAATGTAACTCAGTTGTTTGAATGTAATTTCATCTGGTGCCGGCACAACTGCTTTAGTAAGCGGTTGACGCACTTTTTTATCGGCTTTACGACGCAATGCCAATACCATCGACGAAGTTTGCTGTGCCAATTGCATACATTCTTCCAGATTGCTGTCAATCAAGGCTTCGTTGTATGAAGGAAAATCGGCTAAGTGAACTGATTCGCTCTTGTCTTTTCCGGTAACTGCATTCAGGTCAAGGAACAACTGATCGGCAAAGAATGGCGCAATCGGAGCCATCAGACGCGAAACGGTTTCCAAACAGGTATAAAGCGTTTGGTAAGCCGAAATCTTGTCTTCATCATATTCGCCTCCCCAATAACGTTTACGGTTCAGACGAACATACCAGTTACTCAGGTTTTCGCCTACAAAATCCGAAATAGCTCGTCCAGCACGGGTTGGTTCATAAGTTTCGTAGTATTCTGTTACGTCTTTCACCAAAGTATTCAACAATGAAATAATCCAACGGTCAATTTCCGGACGGTTTTTCATTGGAATTTCCGCTTCGGCGTAGGTGAATTTATCTACATTGGCATAAAGTGAAAAGAACGAGTAAGTATTGTAAAGCGTTCCGAAAAATTTGCGGCGCACTTCTTCAACACCTTCAATATCGAATTTCAGGTTATCCCAGGGCGATGCATTGGTCATCATGTACCAACGCAGTGGATCGGAACCGTATTTTTCGATTGAAGAAAACGGATCAACACCATTGCCCAAACGTTTCGACATTTTATTGCCGTTCTTGTCGAGCACCAAACCGTTTGAAATAACGCTTTTAAATGCCACCGAGCCACGAACCATGGTACTGATAGCGTGTAGTGTAAAGAACCAACCGCGGGTTTGGTCAACGCCTTCCGAAATAAAGTCGGCAGGGAAATTGCTTCCGCTGTCAATTAATTCTTTATTTTCGAACGGATAATGCAACTGCGCATAAGGCATTGCTCCTGAGTCGAACCAAACGTCAATCAAATCAAGTTCGCGCTTCATAGCTTTGCCCGTAGCCGACACAAGAACAATTCCATCCACATACGGACGGTGTAAATCTATATTTTTTACAGCATAATTTTCGGCTGTATATTCACCTACTTTAAAGTTTTTGAACGGATTTTGGTTCATAAATCCGGCTGCGATTGATTTCTCAATTTCAGACACCAATTCTTCAACCGAACCAATACAAATTTCTTCGGTTCCATCTTCTGAGCGCCAGATAGGAAGCGGAGTTCCCCAATAGCGGCTGCGGCTCAGGTTCCAGTCCTGCAGGTTTTCGAGCCATTTTCCAAAGCGACCAGTCCCTGTCGACTGCGGTTTCCAGTTGATGGTATCGTTGAGCGACATCATTTCCTCACGGCAGGCAGTGGTTTTGATAAACCAACTATCGAGTGGATAGTATAAAACAGGCTTATCTGTACGCCAACAGTGTGGGTAATTGTGTACGTGTTTTTCTATTTTATAAGCCAAACCCTGTTGTTTCAGCATCACGCAAATATCTACATCAAGTGTTGTGTCATCATCTGTCAGCGTGCTGTCGTAAGCATTTTTCACATAACGACCTGCATATTCGGCATAAAGTTCAATATTCACATTCGAAGCTACAAAATCAGCACTCAGGTCTTCAATTCTGAAGAATTTTCCGGTGCGGTCAACCATTGGCTGACGGTTGCCATCTTTGTCGATCAACAACATTGGTGGAACGCCGTTTTGTTTGGCTACACGGTCGTCATCCGCTCCAAAAGTAGGTGCAATGTGTACGATCCCTGTACCATCTTCGGTAGTTACAAAGTCGCCTGTGATAACTTTAAAAGCTCCTTCGCCCGGATTTACCCAAGGAATAAGTTGCTCATAAGCAATGCCCGCTAATTCTGAACCTTTTTTGCGATCGAGAACTTCGTATTCGTTTTTACCCATTACAGCACCAAGTAAATTCTCAGCCAAAATCAGGTTGCAGGTTTCTTTTGTATATGGATTTTGAGTTTTCACCTTTACATAATCGATAGTTGGTCCAACACAAAGCGCTGTATTCGAAGGCAAAGTCCATGGAGTTGTTGTCCATGCCAGAAAATATGTATTTTCTTCGTTTTTCAACTTGAATTGTGCCACACAGGTTGTGTCTTTCACATCACGATAGCAACCGGGTTGGTTAAGCTCGTGTGTAGAAAGTCCGGTGCCGGCAGCTGGCGAAAATGGCTGAATGGTGTAGCCTTTATAAAGCAGATTTTTGTTGTACAGTTGTTTGAGCAACCACCACAAGGTTTCGATATAACGGTTGTCGTAGGTAATGTACGGATCGTTCATATCCACCCAATAACCCATTTTGGTCGTGAGGTCTTCCCATTCTTTTGTATATTTCAGTACATCTTTTCGGCAGGCAGCATTATAGTCGTCCACACTGATTTTGGAGCCGATGTCCTCTTTGGTAATACCAAGTGCCTTTTCCACACCAAGTTCCACCGGAAGGCCGTGCGTATCCCAACCGGCTTTACGATTTACCTGGAAACCCTGCATAGTTTTGTAACGACAGAAAACGTCCTTGATGGTACGACCCATTACGTGGTGAATTCCCGGCATACCATTGGCCGAAGGTGGTCCTTCATAAAAAACGAATGATGGTTTTCCCTCACGGGTGGCAACACTTTTATGGAAAACATCGAGTTCTTTCCAACGATTCAACATTTCTTTGTTTACATCGGAAAGATGGAGGCCGGAATATTCTTTAAATTTCTTCATGAATTCAAATTCATTATTTTGTTCAATCCAATAGCCAAAGTCGAAAAAAGGCTAATTGAATTATTGGTTAATTAGCTGTGTTGTTCAGGGCTGCAAAATTACAAAAATTATCCGAAAAGAAAAAGGGTTGAACAAGCTGATATTGTTTGTTTTTAGGTAGATGATTTTTGATCTGCAAAAAGACATGAGAAATACATAAACCATTGCCCAGAGCATAGTATAATAAGCAAAGGAACCTAACCTCTACTTACAGATCATTGATTTTTGAATGAAAAATGCTTACGCTAATACAAAGTCCAATTGTTTTTTATCAAGGTTGGCGCGAGCAACACGCACTTTAATTTCGTCGCCCAACTGGTAACGTTTGTGATAGCGACGACCGACAAGACAATAATTTTTATCATCGAAAGTATAATAATCATCATCCAGGTCGCGGATAGGAATCATTCCTTCGCACTTATTCACAATAATTTCGACGTAGATTCCCCATTCTGTAACTCCCGAAATAACACCTTCAAAATCCTGACCTATGTATTGCGACATAAATTCGACCTGTTTGTATTTAATGGAAGCACGTTCGGCATTCGAAGCCAGTTGCTCCATGTCCGAACTATGTTTACAAAGTTCTTCGTACTCTTTCTGACTCACATTCTTGCCGCCGTTATTGTATTGGTCGAGAAGTCTGTGCACCATCATATCGGGATAACGTCTGATAGGCGAAGTAAAATGGGTATAAAAATCGAAAGCCAATCCGTAATGTCCGATGTTTTCGGTGGAATAAATTGCTTTTGCCATCGATCGGATGGCAAGGGTTTCGATCAGATTTTGTTCTTTCTTTCCCTGCACCTCGTCGAGCAAATGATTGATAGCACCCGAAACCGCCGAACTTTTTCCTGACGTTTTCATATTGTATCCGAAACGTTTAATAAAAACCGAGAAGTTCTGTAATTTATCCGGATTTGGCACATCGTGTATTCTGTAAACAAAAGTTTTGGCTTTTAATCCTCTGCCCGGCTTACCAATGTGTGTAGCCGCCGTTTTATTAGCAAGCAACATAAACTCCTCTATCAGTTTGTTCGCATCTTTTTGCTCCTTGAAAAACACAGAAGTAGGCTTTCCACTTTCGTCAATTTCGAAACGCACTTCTACCCTGTCAAAAGCGATGGCCCCGGAGGCAAAACGTTTGTTCCGAAGGATTTTTGCCATTCTATCAAGAGTTAATATTTCTTCTTTAAAATCGCCTTCGCCGGTTTCAATTACGACTTGTGCTTCTTCATAGGTAAATCTCCTGTCGCTGCAAGTCACCGTTTTGGCTATTTCGTAATGTTTTACTTCAGCCTCATCAGTCATTTGAAAAAGAACCGAATAAGTAAGTTTTTCCTCGTTGGGACGCAAGGAGCAAATCCCATTGGACAGATGCTCGGGAAGCATCGGAATGGTACGATCCACAAGATAAACCGAGGTAGCACGCTCTTGTGCCTCTCTGTCGATAATGCTGCCCGGACGCACATAATGAGTCACATCAGCAATGTGAACGCCCACTTCCCAAAGTCCGTTTTCGAGTTTACGCAACGAAAGCGCATCGTCGAAATCCTTGGCATCGCGCGGGTCAATCGTGAACGTAGTAACACCGCGCAAATCAATGCGCTTAGCCACTTCTTCGGGCGTAATACCTGCATCAATATGATCGGCAGCTGCTTCTACATCGACAGGATATTTATAAGGTAACCCATATTCAGCAAGAATTGCATGCATTTCTGTAGTATTGTTGCCCTTATCACCTAAAACATCAATAACTTCACCTACAGGGTTTTTAAGATTGGGTTCCCACTCCATTAACTTCACTACAGCCTTTTGTCCATTTTTACCACCGTTCAATTTGCTTTTCGGTATAAAAATATCATTGGTCATCACCCTGTTATCCGAAATAAGGAAAGCGAAATTATCCGACACTTCCAAAATCCCCACAAACGTATCTTTTGCTCTTTTGATAATCTCAACAACTTCGCCTTCGGGCATTTGTCCTTTACGGCCAGCATACAAAAACACTTTTACTTTATCGTTCAGCAAGGCATGATTGGTTTTTCGCTCAGGAATAAACACATTTTCACCTCCGTCGTCGGGAATCAGATAAGTTTTAACACCCTGACGATCGATAACTCCCGTAATATAGCCACCACGTGAATTCACCTTGAACTTTCCGCGCGAAATCTCAACCAGAAAATCCTCGTCGAATAACTCGTACAGCAATTGATTTATGAAAATTCTTTGAGACTCAGACTTAATATTCAGCAATTTAGACACTTGTTTATAATCGAAAGTTTTGTCTGTATTTTCGTTGAATATATTGATGATATTGCGTACCAGTTCCGATTTACGAACCCGTGTACTGCTATTTTCTTTTCGATTGCGTTTTTTTGACATGGTTTTAAGTTTTTATTGTATGCTGTGGCAGAAAAATTCAAATAATTCAACATTGCAAGCTGCAATGCCTGTTATGAAATAAGTGAGATTTGGTGCGTACCATTTTCTCCGGGCACAACACAGAAGTTATTGAAAATATAACAAATTTAAAATGTTCAATGTTCAAAGACAACGCAGTTCATTGCTGAACATCAAATTATTTCCACTGAATATTTTTAGCCTTAGAGCCCATTCGGCCAAAGGTAAGCAAAAACAATGTAATGAGCGGCAATATAATATCGAAAACCGGCAACATAAAAATATATTTCCGACCATCGAAATGCTTCGATGACCGATTCATCACAACCAGCTGCATCACTAAACGTGCCATCAACAAAACTCCGGCCACTATCATTGTTATTAAATTACCAAAAACCATTGCCAGCAGAAAACAAACATAAAACAGCCCCCGCGTAACTGGCTCCAACGAAAGCCGAAACCGACTTTGTGCTTTATAAAACGAAGCTACCGACAGATGACGTTCTTTTTGATAATACCAATCCCTGAATCTTTTGTTGGGTTCCGACCAGGTAACACTATCGGGCGCAACTTCAATCTTCGTATTAAAGCCGTTGGCAGCACGGTTGACCATCAAATCATCATCGCCCGAACGAAGATTGAGGTTCGAAGCAAAACCTTTGTTGCGGAAAAACACATCTTTACGATAAGCCATGTTTCGACCCACACCCATGTAAGGTTTACCTGCAAGAGCAAAACCCATATACTGAAGGGCTATAAACAATGTATCGTAAGTTATCAGGCGATTTACAAAACCCTTTTTCTTCATGTAAGCGCCATAACCAAGCACAAATTCAACACCAGGACTAAAATTACGTACCAAGCGCGAAATCCATGTTTTGTCCTCGGGCATACAGTCGGCATCTGTAAAAAGCAACCAATCGTTTTTAGCAGCCTTAATACCAAGTGTAAGTGCCAGCTTTTTGGTACTCAGATTAGTAACTCCAACGGGCACAAAGGTACTGCGTAGGTTGCTATATGTTTTTTTCAGATCGGTAAGCAAATCTTCTGTTTCATCCGTCGAACCATCGTTTACTACTATCACTTCAAAATCAGGGTATTCCTGTTGCAGCACAAAAGGAAGATATTTACGAAGATTATCCACTTCGTCCTTAGCACAAATAATTACCGAAACTGGCGGTTGCCCAGTTTGAAATGTAACTTTGCCTTTGTTTGCAGCCGACCGTAATCGCAAAACTCCCTGTATATAACGGGTATAAAAATAAATCTGATAAATAAATACCAACAACAACAACCCTACAACAACTAACTCAATCAAAGTAAATTCAACACCGTAAAAACTCATCGGAATAAATTTTGTTTCAATAATTAACAGGAAAAATAATTTATAAAAATCAAGTGCAAAGTTAGCATTTTTATTCTTTTATATTTACATCCCTGCGCGAAGTATCTATTTAAAAACAGTAGGCACGAATACCAAAAAACACATTAGAATCCGATGCATTAATAATTAATGCTAATTTTGAACATTACAGGCCAAAAACTATTTTATTGATATAAAAATAAATGCAAAAACAACCCGTTTTTTACTAACTTTGCAAATAATCAAATAACAAATTTTTCAAACAAAAAATATGAAAACACTAGAACCAACCCTCTTGTGGAATTACTTTCACGACATCACCCAAATTCCGCGTCCTTCGAAAAAAGAAGAAAAGGTAATTGCCTTTCTCGAAAATTTCAGCAAAACCCATCAACTCGATTATAAAAAAGACAAATCAGGCAATATACTGATAAGCAAACCGGCAACTCCGGGCTACGAAAAATCGAAAGCTGTAATCCTACAGGCTCACATGGATATGGTGTGCGAAAAAAACAGCGATGTATCGTTTAATTTCGACACCGATGCCATACAGTATTACATCGATGGCGATTGGGTAAAAGCACGTGGCACAACGCTTGGTGGTGACAATGGCATAGGAATGGCCATGATGCTGGCTGTTCTCACTTCGGACGAAGTGCAACATCCGGCCATCGAATGCCTTTTCACTGTAGATGAAGAAACCGGATTAACAGGCGCTTTTGCTTTGGAAAACAATTTCCTGAAAGGTGAAGTGCTTATAAATCTCGACTCGGAAGATGATGGCGTAATTTTTATTGGGTGTGCCGGAGGTATCGATACTACTGCCACTTTGCCCTACACCGAAGAACCTGCACCTGCAGGCTATTTCGCTTTCACAGTTTCGGTAAAAGGATTAAAAGGTGGTCACTCGGGCGACGATATCAACAAAGGACTTGGAAATGCCAATAAAATTTTGAACCGATATTTGTGGACAGTCAACAAGCAAACCGATTTACGACTACACAGTTTTGATGGAGGAAACTTGCGCAACGCCATTCCACGCGAAGCAAAAGCAGTCGTTTCTGTACCTTATTCTGAAAAAGAAAATGTGCGGGTGCTGCTGAATCAATTTATTGCAGAAATTGAGTTGGAACTCGGCGAGACCGAACCAACAATACAAATCACCCTTGAATCGGAACAACTACCCACTACTGCGGTTGACAAAAAAACATCCGATGCATTACTGAATGCGCTCTATGCCTGTCCGCACGGAGTGATAGCCATGAGCCGCGATATGCCGGGACTTGTAGAAACTTCGACCAACCTGGCTTCAATAAAAATGAAACCAGACAATAACATACTGATTACCACAAGCCAACGCAGTTCGATAGAATCATCGAAATACGACATTGCCAATCAGGTGGAAGCTGCTTTAACGCTGGCCGGAGCTACTGCTACCCATGGAGATGGCTATCCGGGCTGGAAGCCAAATTTAAAATCGAGTGTACTAACAATTGCCCAAACCGCTTACAAAACGCTTTTCAATGAAACGCCCGGCATTCGTGCTATTCATGCTGGACTTGAATGTGGTCTTTTTCTGAAAAAATATCCGCATTTGGATATGATTTCTATAGGCCCGCAAATGTACGGTGTGCATTCTCCAGATGAACGCTTGAGCATATCCTCGACACAGAAATGCTGGAAATGGCTGGTTGAAATACTCAAAAACAGCTAAAAAACGATATTCATTAACAATAAAAAAGTACGATTGAAATCAATCGTACTTTTTTTACACCTTTATTTGACTCCATCCCATTCGGCATAAAATTCGTCAAGAAATAACTCCAAAAACTGATGCCTCTGTTCGGCCATCTTTCTGCCTGTAGCAGTATTCATTCTATCTTTAAGTAACAATAGTTTTTCGTAAAAATGATTGAGCGTGGGCGCTGTGCTGTTTTTATATTCTTCCTTAGTCAGGTTTAAGTTAGGCTGAATTCCGGGATTGTAAATCTCTCTGTTTTTAAAACCGCCATAATTGAACGTGCGGGCAATGCCGATAGCACCAATAGCATCAAGCCTGTCGGCATCCTGAATTATGTCCAGTTCCAACGACTTGAATTGCTGAATCACCCTTCCGCCTTTGAACGAGATATTCGTGATAATTCGCTCAACATGTATGATTATTTCTTCGTTGACATTGATAGAAAGAAGAAAGTTGCGGGCTTTTTCAGGCCCTACACACTCATCGCCATTTTGAAACTTAGCATCGGCAATATCATGCAGCAATGCACCCAGTTCAACCACAAGCATATCGGCTTTTTCAGTTTCGGCAATGCGTTTGGACAATTGCCATACCCTGAAAATATGCCACCAATCGTGACCACCTTCAGCATCTACGAGCGTTTGTTTTACGAAGGCGACAGTAAGTTCTATTATTTTTTCGTGCATCATTTTTTTATTTCAGCTTGTAAAGTTGAGCGAGCAAAGATACTATAATCATTTTTATTTCGTCTGATTCTTTACTTCAAATTACGTCAAAATACTGAATTCAAATCACTTTACAAAACAACAACGGCAGACAAAATACTAAAACATCAAAAAACGAAATTGAGTAAGAATTTGTTTCTTTCCAAGTTTTCTCTATCTTTGTCCCCCGAAAGGAATTCGGCTCGCTTCCAGGGCTGTTTTTCTTTCTTTTCACTTTACACGAAACGGTTTTTTGAACTTTTATATTTCTAAAGCGTTTCAAACACATACATTCTAAAATGGGGTGCCTTAATATTTCGGGCTGAGATCATACCCTTTGAACCTGCACGGGTAATTCCGCGAAGGGAA
>CAYMHE010000050.1:0-20777 GCA_964390175.1 uncultured Paludibacter sp. | reverse complement strand
CAAGAGCCTTTCCCTTTATTCCAGCATGCTTATTTCGAGCACTTGTTTGGTTTTGCTTGTAATTTTAAAACGGTCGTCGGTGCGAAGGCCCAAAACCCAGACGATTTTGTCGTCGGAAGTAAGCACTAATACTTGTTCTTTTTCGGCAAGGCTCAGTTTGTGGTCTGTAAAAAAGTCGCTCAACTTTTTATGTCCCCGCATACCGAAAGGAATAAAACTATCGCCTATGCGCCAGTTGCGGAGCATCAGCGGAAAAGTGAGCCTGTCGGCATCCAAATGAATGCGATTGGCTTCGCGCGACACTTCGAAGCCGGCATCATTTTTTAATCGCCTGATGCGGAGATGACGGGGCAGCAGCAGTTCATCGCAATGGTCGCTTATAGTGTATTCACCGTTTTCGCCTTCAACTTTTTCGGAAACAAGCAGATATTTACGGTCTTTTATAAGACGGTAGGTATCGGAATAAAAAATCTTTCCGGCGTGTCCATCTACTATGTGCTGCGCAATTTTGGCTACCTGATCGGGATGAAAATCATAAGGATACAACAATTCGAACAAAATGGTGGGAACATCGGCCTGTTGCTTTAGTTTTTCTATCTCTATGCTAAAGGTTTTACCATCGTCCTTTGTGATACTGCTTTTAATTTCGGCTATGCGTTTATCGTACACCGATTGAATGCCTGTAAAGCGCCTGAAAGTAGAGTAGAGTACCCGACGCACCGAAGGATTTATTGTTTCGAGCAGGGGAATTACTTCGTTTCGGAATTTATTGCGCGTGTAGTCCGACAAGGCATTGGTTGAATCTTCAACATAATCAAGATCGTACTTCATCAGGTATTCGAGGATCTCTTCGCGCGAACAGCAAAGCAGTGGACGAATGACCTTTCCGTTGCGCACCGGAATGCCCGACATGCCTCTCAGCCCTGTGCCTCGCACCAAATGCATCAACAAAGTTTCGATGCTATCGTCGGCATGATGGGCAATGGCAATGGCCTGAGCATTGTAGCTACTGCAAACCTCGGTAAACCAGGCATAACGTAAATCGCGTGCCGCCATTTCTATCGAAACTTTAGCCATTTTAGCATATTCGGCAGTCTGAAAATGAACGTTCTCAAATGGAATCTTCATTTCAGCAGCTAAGGTACGGACAAAGTTTTCGTCCCTATCGGACTCTTCCATTCTTAAATGAAAATTGCAATGTGCTACCACACAGTTGTATCCAAGCGAGTGAAGCAGGTGCAGCAAGGCCACTGAATCAGCTCCACCACTTACACCTACAATGACTTGCGCGTTTGGGGTCAATAACCCTTCGCTGTCGATAAAGTTTTGGACTTTCTTTTTCATACTACTTATGATATTATGATCTGATCAGGATCAGTTGATTGGCAATACAAAGATAAGCTTTTATGTTCGAAAGTTTTATACCTTACAGGTATTTATAAATAACTAAAACAGAGATCAGAAAACTAAAAAAACAATAGGGGAGAGGGAGACCTGAATTCCTTATATCGTTAGCTGATTCAATTTTTCAATACTTTTTATCTCCACTTTGTCCGACATTATATTTTCGTGCGTAGCCCAGATCACCAAAGGTTTATGTTCAGCTATCCAATCCTCTAGCAACGCAATAATTTTCAATTTCAATTCAGCATCGAGCCCTGTAAGCGGTTCATCGAGCAAAAGTACATCGCTCTGAGCTGCTAATGCGCGTACCAAACCAACTCTTTGTTGTTCGCCACCGCTTAACTCGTGCGGATATTTGCCCATGTGGTCGCTAAGTCCCACTTTAGCGATGAAATCACGGCATCTTTCTTCGGCTGCTTTGTGTTCTTCTTTTGAAATGTTGATGCCGAACATCACGTTTTCGAATACTGTGAGCCAGGGCAATAAACGCAGGTCCTGAAACGAGTATGCAAAACTGTAATTATCGTTATATGCTGTGCTGCCTTTGTCGGCTTTTTCAATGCCACCTATTAGCTTGAGCAAAGTTGACTTTCCGCTTCCTGAGGGAGATTTAATGCAGGTGACTACAGATGAATCAAATGTATACGAAAAATCGTCGAGCACCTTAACGTCATTAAAGCTTTTACAAATATGCTGAAGACTAATTTCTTTATTATTAATGAGCGTCTGTTTTTTTGAATTTGCTACAGGCCGATAAGCCAACTTAATGCGACCTATGTATTTAATAATATGCTCGAACAAATAACTGATCAATATGGCAACAACAGTCCAGGCAATTAAATCCGAGATATTGATATAGGCCTGCGCTGTTTTCATGCCTGTACCGATGCCCCTGAACGGCTGCGACAATACTTCGCCAATAATGACCGCTCGCCACCCGAAACCCATGGCGGTACTTATGCCACTGAAAATAAGATTTTTTGCCGAAGGCAGATAAATATGTTCCAATCGCTGCATTTTTGTTTTTCCAAAAACGCGTGCCATTTCCACGAGTCGCTCATCGGTACTTTCCAACCCATTCAGCGTGTTTTGGTACAGCACCGGCCACATTGTCAATAAGGCAATAAAAACCGGCAGTTGATTGGGCGAAAACCATAGCAATGCAATTAATACAAGCGAAATGACAGGCACAGAACGGATAACAACCAAAATGGGATGAAAAAAATCTTTCCAAAACCCTGAATTGGCCGACAATAATGCACAAATAAAAGCAGTAATGAACGAAATGACGAAACCAACCATTCCCCGGCCAATTGTAGCTCCGATGGATGCATAAAAATCAGGCAGCACAAACAAGCTGGCTATGTTCTGAAGCAAATCGGGGAGGGGAGGGAAGAGTGCAGGATACCCAATGTACATTGCCGCCAGCTGCCACATCAACAGAAGTAGCGCAACAGACAAAAAAGTAGGTAAACGTTTTCTCATTTTCGTATGATCGTCCGGTTGCTGAAACAGAATAAGTTTAAGGCCTATAAATAGTTGATTTCAAGTATTCTTTAGAAAATACCGTTTTCAACTATCAGGGCTGATAAATAATATTTCGTGGAGGCAATTTACCACCTATGCTTTTAGGGCTGTATTCGTAAAAAATATTCAGATATTCCATCAATTCACGCTCCACAGCAAATGCACCAACATAATGGATATTGCACAAAGGAAGTGCTATGCGTGCTTCGGTTCTATCCATTATTAATTTGTGTTTCAGCAACAGGTCAATTGCCTTTTCGGGCTCTTCGTTAACGAAGTTACAACTCTGCGCATAAGCTTCGGTGAGTTTGTGTATTTGGGAATCATAATCTTCTATAAATTTGCTATTTACAAGAAATGAAGTCTGTGCGAAGATGTCAACATTCGAATTGTGAAAAAAATATTCGCAATCGAGTTTCGATATCATCTTTATGGTTGAGTCCCTTGCAAGTAAACTGCTGACCAAAGGCTCCGATAAGACTGCAATTTTTACTTTTTTCTGAAGCAATGCATGCGCTAAATCGCTATTTCCACTGTAGCTGTAATCAATTTTTACGGCATTCAACTGGTTGTATTCAATATAGCGTTGCAACAAAATGTCGGGCGTTGCGCCTTGTCCGAATACAGAGATTGTTTGTCCTTCTAAATCGGCAAATGATTTTATCCCGGGCTGGTTCGAGAGTAAATATAAAGTTCCCCACACAGGTATAGCTACGATTTTAAAATCAACATCTTTGTTGTATAAATTTGCAGCCATTACCGTAGGCAAAACTGCAAAGTCAAGTTCGTTGCGCATCATCAATGCCTGAATTTGCTGAGGATCGCTTTTAAAGATAATTTCAGTTCTCTTTCCATCAATCATCAGAGGTTTGTCGATAAGCTGAATAAAACTTATGGCCGTTGGTCCATTAAGCACTCCAATTCTTATTGTATCCGATTTCTGCTCCTTGCACGAAAAACAACAGAAAATGATAAATAAAATATATATCGGGCGCATTTGTGATTTTTTACAAGGCATATCCATATTGATTGGAATTTAATATATTTATACAGAACAAACTGCGTTTTTATTTTTGTCTTAAAACTATAATTGTGATTTCGGGTTGTACGCCTATCTGCATAGGCAATCCAATATAACCAATGCCCCGATTAACATAAAGATATTGTTGATTTACTTTGTATAAACCTTCCCAATACTTGAACACAAAAGCAGCAGGCGAAAACAATCGTTTTCCCACTTTTATGCCAAGCTGCGCAGCATGTGTATGTCCGGCCAAAGTCAGCACTATGTCTTTACGTCCTATCACTTCTGCTTCCCAATGATTTGGGTCGTGCGAAAGCAGAATTTTTGGTTCGGTAGCCGAACTGCCTTTCAGTGCTTTCTTCAGATCCGAATAACGTGCTTTTTCGGATTTGCCCCAGTTTTCAACGCCTACCAACAGTAAGCTGTCAGTTCCTTTTCTGAGATATACATTTTCGTTGAGCAATAGCCTGAAGCCAAAATCGGTAATCGCTTTGTTTATCTGCACTCTGTTCTGTATTCTTTCCTCTTCATTGCGCCAATCGGTGTAATCGCCGTAGTCGTGATTTCCGAGGACTGCAAATTTAGCACTTTTTTTATTTAATTCACTAAAATAAGGCGCCCAACCTTTAGTTTCGCCCGAAAAATTATTCACCATGTCGCCAGTGAAGACAATAATGTCCGGCTGCTGCTTGTTGATAAGCCTTACAACCGTTTTGAGTTTACTGTATTTTGCACCCCAACTGCCCAAATGAATGTCTGAAATCTGAGCAATCCGATAGCCATCGAATGCTGCCGGCAAATTGGGAATCGCAACTTCTACTTCGTTCACTTCAAAGTTTCGGGGCGTAATATAAGCACTCACAAGCATTACAACTATTATAAAAATACTAAGAGGAATCCTTATATAGTTGAAATAGCTGGTATCGCGTTTGTATATTTTTTTAAACAGGAAGTTGAAAAAGTAGAAGATAATATGAATGAGCTTAGGGATGTAAATAAGCAAAAAGAAAAAATACATCCACATAATCCATCCTACAATCCGGAAATTCTGCGAGTACTCCATTCCGAATTTTACGTAGATAAAGGCAGCCGTAAAAAACAAAGCTCCCAATAGGTGTAATATTATAAATATGGGCTTGGTTTTACTGTTCTTCAACTTGAAATAGAAGAATATATCCGGTATTACAAGCATGAATAACAAAAGGATAAAAACCAAAGTGTACATTTTCATAGCATCACCTAATAATTTAAGACACAAAGATAGTTTTTTTGTGCAAATTGACACAAATATG
The DNA here is from genome assembly GCA_964390175.1 of uncultured Paludibacter sp. Lineage (GTDB taxonomy): Bacteria > Bacteroidota > Bacteroidia > Bacteroidales > Paludibacteraceae > Paludibacter. Next base: position 15,530 of record CAYMHE010000050.1, on the reverse strand, counting down.
CTTTGTTAAATGAAAGATTAATTGTATATTTGTCCTTTCAATAAAATCAGAACTATCTTTTTATTTGATATGGTGCAAATTCTCTTTTTTGCAATTATTTTTATACTCGTTGCCGATTTCGGCCTGGAGCGTTGTCTTTCCTACCTCAATTTAAAGCATTCAAAAAATAAACTTCCTGATATTCTTTCAGACATATATGATACTGAGAAATACAACCGTCAACAGGAGTATTTCCGTACCAATTCAAAGTTCGGCATCATAAGCAGCACATTCAGCTTTATTATCATGTTTTTGATGTACGCCTTCGGTGGTTTCGGCTGGCTCGATCAGTACCTGAGTGCTTTTATATCGAGCGAAATACTGAAATCGCTGGCTTTTTTCGGCGTTCTATTCCTTGCTAACGACTTAATTACAATTCCATTCAGCTGGTACGACACTTTTGTAATCGAACAACGATTCGGATTCAATAAAGTAACGCTGCTCATTTTTATTACTGATAAACTTAAAGGATACGTTATAACTGCCCTGATTGGTGGCGGATTGTTTTACCTTATTATAAGCATCTATTTGCTTACTCCTGATTACTTTTGGATCATTGCCTGGTCGGTAATTACTATTTTCAGTCTGTTTATGAGCATGTTCTATTCCGAACTTATCGTTCCGCTCTTCAACAAACAAACTCCTCTTGAAGCCGGTGAATTGCGTGATAGCATCGAAAAATTTGCTTCGAAAGCTAACTTTAAACTTAAAAACATTTATGTTATCGATGGATCGAAGCGATCGACAAAAGCCAATGCGTATTTTACAGGATTCGGTCCTAAAAAACGCATCGTACTCTACGATACATTAATGGATAAAATGACAACAGATGAAATTGTAGCTGTTCTGGCACACGAAATTGGACACTATAAACATAAACACACGCTGAAAAACCTGCTGGTCTCGCTACCTTCTTCGTTGTTTCTTTTCTTTTTACTTGGCATTTTTCTGAAAAGCAATGCATTGGCTCAGGCGCTTGGCGGCGCGTCGGCTAACTTCCATTTAAATATTCTTGCTTTTGGCATTTTATATTCTCCTATATCAACTGTTTTGGATTTATTTGGCAATTGGTTATCGCGTAAATTCGAATATCAGGCCGATCATTATGCTTCGGAAAACGGATTCGGAGCCTCCCTGATTTCCGGACTTAAAAAGCTTTCGGCCACATCGCTCAGCAACCTTACACCACATCCTTTATATGTTTTTTTCAATTATTCGCATCCAACTATGTATCAGCGGATAAAAAATATTTTGACCGATAAAAAGTAAATTACTTATTTTAAAAACTCAGAACATGCTGCTAGGAATAATGGGGGCAATGCCCGAAGAAATGAATAAAATTATATCGGCCATATCCAATAAAGAAATTATTGAAAGAGGAAGCCGTATTTATTACAAGGGGATACTTTTCGGTCAGGAAGTGGTCGCTGTTTTCTCCCGTTGGGGCAAAGTGGCTGCTGCTACAACTGTCACTCATTTGATTCTTGAATTCAAAGTGGATAGAATTGTCTTTACAGGCGTTGCCGGAGCCATTTCGCCCGACCTGAATATCGGCGATATCGTGATCGGACAACATTTATATCAGCACGATATGGATGCCCGACCTTTGATGCGACGTTTCGAAATACCGCTGACAGGCAAAACATCCTACGAAATACCCCGGCAAAACATCGATACAATGGCTCAAGCGGTACATAACTTTCTGAAGAACAACAAAGAATTCCGAAAATTGCTGGCCGAACAGAACATTTTGCATCCAAAACTGGTGATAGGAGATATTGCCAGCGGTGACTTGTTTATTTCGAGCCAAGCCATGAAAGATGCAATGCTCCGTCATTTACCTTCGGTGGTTTGTGCCGAAATGGAAGGAGCAGCCGTAGCGCAGGTATGCGATGATTACGAAGTTCCATTGACTGTCATTCGTGTCATTTCGGACAATGCCAACGAAGAAGCACATACATCAGCAATTGGGTTTGTAAACCAGCATGCGGGAGAATATTCATTTTCGATACTTGATCAGTATATTCAAATTATAAGTTCAACCTGATTTCTATAAATTAATTCTAATATAAACAATTAATCACTTCTAATTTTATGATGAACATTTTTTATTTAGTTCCTGTTGCGTCCATTGTCGCACTGGGCTTTGCCTACTATTTTTTCAAGCAAATGATGAAAGAAAGCGAAGGGACAGACACAATGAAAAAAATTGCATTGTACGTACGCCAGGGTGCAATGGCCTATCTTAAACAACAATACAAGATTGTGACTATCGTATTTGTTGTTCTTGCCCTTATTTTTGGAATAATGGCTTATTTCAATCTCCAAAACAATTGGGTTCCGTTAGCTTTCCTTACCGGAGGTTTTTTCTCAGGTTTAGCAGGCTTCTTTGGTATGAAAACAGCAACTTATGCCTCAGCACGTACAGCTCATGCAGCTCAAGAGTCTTTAAACAAAGGATTAAAAGTCGCCTTTCGTTCGGGTGCTGTTATGGGTTTAACTGTTGTTGGACTTGCATTACTCGACATTTCTGTTTGGTACTTGATTCTCGACTATTTTGTAGATAGTGTAGATCATAATAAAATGATTTACATAACCACTACAATGCTTACTTTTGGTATGGGAGCTTCTACTCAGGCTTTGTTTGCCCGTGTTGGTGGAGGTATATATACAAAAGCAGCCGATGTTGGTGCCGATTTAGTAGGTAAAGTGGAAGCTGGTATTCCCGAAGATGACCCTCGCAATCCTGCAACTATAGCAGATAACGTGGGCGATAATGTAGGTGACGTGGCAGGTATGGGAGCCGACCTTTATGAGTCTTATGCTGGTTCAATACTTGCCACTGCTGCACTCGGCGCTTCTGCTTTTATTGCCAACGAAGACATGCAGATAAAAGCGGTTTTTGCTCCAATGATTATTGCTGCTGTAGGTGTATTCCTTTCTATTATAGGCATTTTTATGGTAAAAACAAAAGAAGGTGCTAAAATGAAAGATTTACTTGGTGCTTTGGGACTTGGAGTGAATGTAAGTTCGGCTTTGATAGCTGTATCTACTTTTGCTATTCTTTGGGCGTTGGGTATCGAAAACTGGATCGGTATTTCATGTTCGGTAGTAGTTGGACTTATTGCTGGTATAATTATAGGTCAGGCTACTGAGTATTTTACTTCTCAAAGTTATAGACCTACCCAAAAAGTAGCTGAAAGTTCTAAAACCGGACCTGCTACTGTAATTATATCTGGTTTAGGTTTAGGAATGATTTCTACCGCTATTCCTGTTGTAACCATCTCGTTTGCAATATTATTGGCATTTCTGGCTGCTCAGTTTGATGTAGTTAATTTTACATTTACTTCGAACCTTAGTTTAGGTTTATACGGAATTGGTATTGCTGCCGTTGGTATGCTTTCTACTTTGGGTATCACTCTTGCCACCGATGCTTATGGACCAATTGCCGATAACGCCGGAGGTAATGCGGAAATGAGTGGCCTTGACCCTGAAGTGCGCAAGCGCACGGATGCTTTAGATGCACTCGGTAACACAACAGCTGCTACAGGTAAAGGTTTTGCCATCGGTTCGGCTGCGCTTACTGCTTTAGCGTTGTTAGCATCTTATATTGAAGAAATTAAAATTGCTCTCGAACGTATCGCCTCTGCTTCATTAAATGGACTAGCGCAAGTAGGAACCGAGATGTTGTCACTTGAGCAAATCCGGACATCTTCGTTTACAGATTTTATGACTTATTACAATGTAACTTTAATGAATCCTATTGTTTTGGTTGGGATATTTATTGGTTCAATGATGGCTTTTGTTTTCTGCGGCCTTACAATGAATGCTGTAGGACGTGCAGCTCAAAGTATGGTGGAAGAGGTTCGTCGTCAGTTCCGTGAAATAGTTGGTATTATGGAAGGCAAAGCAGAACCTGATTACGCTCGTTGTGTCGCTATTTCTACAAAAGGTGCACAACGCGAAATGTTGTTTCCTTCTTTGCTTGCTATTATTGTTCCTGTTGTTGCCGGCGTAATTTTAGGCGTAGGTGGTGTATTGGGATTATTGATTGGCGGTTTAAGCACAGGCTTTGTTTTGGCTGTGTTTATGGCCAATGCTGGTGGTGCTTGGGATAATGCAAAAAAATACATAGAAGAAGGAAACCTTGGAGGAAAAGGTTCTGATAATCATAAAGCTACAGTTGTTGGCGATACTGTTGGCGATCCTTTCAAAGATACTTCAGGTCCATCGTTGAATATCCTTATTAAACTGATGAGTATGGTTTCTATTGTTATGGCTGGATTGACTGTTGCATGGAGCTTATTCTAAGCTTATTGTAGTCAATATAAATAAATTAAAATCCCATTCTTGTCTCAAGAATGGGATTTTTAACATCAAAGGAAATGCATAGAGTGGGGGAGGCGATTCAAAAAAAGCAGTGTAAAAGATTATAAAATAGCTTTTTAGGAAACAAAAGATTGAATCATCTTTGTAAAGACTCTGAAACGGCCAATTATAGTCTTTTAATTCTACTTTAGCATTATGATTGACTATCAAACAAATAAGCTAAAAATTCTCAATTTCAAAAGTTTTATTCTTTTAAGTTATTTAATAACAAGTCTATACATAATTGAATTTCTAATACAATTATTGTTTCAATTTTACTATAAGAGTCTATTTGAAAATTTAATATACATTTTTGCTATAATACATATTATGTAAAATAGAAAATATTTGCTTTCCTGAACACATAAATAACAACTATCCTGGAACAGCAAAAAGAAATTTAAAAAGGAGCTATTTAAAATAGCTCCTTTTTAAATTTTAAAATAAATCAGGATAATTACAAAATATCGAATAACTCTACAATATGTAACCTAAAGTCAAACATTTTTTTTATGTCCTCTGAGTCTTCAATATTTCCATCGAATGACTGAAGATATTCAATATAAGCATTTCTAATCTCGAAAAAATTCGGATGAGACGATAACTTCTTAAATGCATCGTTCGACAGCATATTAGGTTCACGACCCAAACTCAACGACGTCAGCGCCTCTACAATCTGTTCGGCTCTGTCTTTAATTTCTTTTTCAGTCATAATTAATTTATTATTAAGTGATTACTTTTCTTTTATATCAATTATAAGATTTAATTCATCCAACTGCGATTGATCGATCAATGATGGTGCATCAATCATTATATCTCTTCCGGAATTATTTTTCGGGAAAGCAATACAATCACGTATACTGTCGAGTCCGGCAAACAACGATACCAGACGATCAAGTCCGAATGCCAGACCTCCGTGCGGTGGTGCTCCGTATTTAAATGCATTCATCAAAAAGCCAAACTGTGCTTGTGCTTTCTCAGGAGTAAACCCAAGCAGTTCGAACATTCTATTTTGTAAAGCACTGTCGTGGATACGAATAGAACCACCTCCGAGCTCTACGCCATTGATAACCATATCATAAGCTGTAGCTCTTACCTGTCCGGGATCAGTGTCGAGCAATGGAACATCATCCAGATTAGGAGATGTAAATGGGTGATGTGTAGCATAATAACGTTGTGTTTCATCATCCCACTCGAACAAAGGAAAATCAATGACCCAAAGGGGAGCATACACATTTTTATCACGTAGTCCAAGTCTCGATCCAATTTCAAGGCGCAATTCGCAAAGCGCTTTCTGCGTTTTTATTTTGTTACCTGCTAAAATCAAAATCAAATCACCTGGTTGCGCATTAAACAAAGCTGCAATTTCTTTTAAATCATCATTCGAATAGAATTTGTCAACTGATGATTTAAAACTGCCATCTTGCTCACAGCGAATATAAACAAGTCCCTTCGCTCCTATTTGCGGACGCTTAACAAACTCTGTCAATTCATCAATTTGTTTGCGTGTGTAGACCGAACAGCCGGTTGCACAAATACCTCCTACATATGGAACTGAATCGAAAACAACAAAGTCATGACCCGAAACTGCCTCTTTTAATTCAACAAACTTCATATCAAAACGAATGTCCGGCTTATCAGAGCCATAATACTTCATGGCATCGTGCCAGGTCATACGTGGAAAAGCATCGTTCATGTCCATATCCTTCACGAACTTAAACAAATGCTTCATCATTCCTTCGAAAGTATTCAATACATCCTCCTGATTTACAAAGGACATCTCACAGTCGATTTGAGTAAATTCAGGTTGACGGTCGGCACGTAAATCTTCATCGCGGAAGCATTTTGCTATCTGAAAATAACGATCGAAACCAGACACCATTAACAGCTGCTTGAACAACTGTGGCGATTGTGGCAAAGCATAAAACTCACCGGCATTCATGCGTGATGGAACTACAAAATCACGGGCACCTTCGGGTGTTGAGCCAATTAAAACCGGTGTTTCTACTTCTACAAATCCAAGCTGATCAAGATAACGACGAGTTTCAAATGCAATTTGATGTCTGAGCATCAGGTTGCTGCGCACATTATTACGTCTTAAATCAAGGTAACGGTATTTCATGCGTATATCATCACCACCGTCGGTATTGTCTTCGATAGTGAACGGAGGAGTTTGTGCTTCATTCAGTACAATGAGCGAAGAAACCAGAATTTCAACTTCACCTGTCTCGATATTATTGTTTTTGTTGCTTCTTTCGGCTACCTGTCCTTTAATCTGTATAACAAACTCACGTCCCAGCGTATTTGCTTGCTCAAACAGTGTTGAGTTAGTTTTGCTATTGAAAACCAACTGAGTAATACCATAGCGGTCGCGAATATCAACGAAAGTCATTCCGCCCATTTTACGGCTACGTTGTACCCAACCGGAAAGTTCAACCGTTTTTCCAGCATCTAAAAGGCGAAGTTCGCCACATGTGTGTGTTCTGTACATTTAATTTATTAATATTGAGAGATTAATATCAAAATTTGAATGAGAAAAAAAGAAGATGAAAATTATTTTTGCTCATTATTTTAAGTCACAAAAATACAAAAAAAAATCTATTGCTAATGAAGTGAACAAAAAAGATGCATAGAATAAATTCTCTGCATCTTTCCGATCTATATATTGCTTTGTTTTTATAAAATTATCCGGTAATCATTTCCGGATTAATTTTTTTCACAAGTCCTTTCAATACATCACCCGGGCCGAGTTCAATAAATTCATCTGCTCCATCAGTAATCATATTTTTTACGGTTTGCGTCCAACGAACGGGTGCTGTAAGCTGGGCAATCAAATTTTGTTTGATGTCATCCGGATTAGTTTGCGGATAAGCGTTTACGTTTTGATAAACAGGGCAAATTGGTGTTTTAAAATTAGTTGCATTGATAGCCGCCTGAAGTTCTTCGCTTGCAGGTTGCATCAATGGTGAGTGAAATGCTCCACCGACAGGCAGTTTGAGCGCACGTTTAGCACCTTTCTCTTTCAACAATACACAGGCTTTATCTATTCCTTCGATTGATCCGGAAATAACCAACTGCCCGGGGCAATTGTAATTGGCAGGAACTACTATCGCATCTTTTATGCTTTCGCACACTTCTTCAACTTCTTCATCCCTGAGTCCTAACACAGCTGCCATAGTAGATGGTTCTGATTCACAGGCTTTTTGCATAGCCATAGCACGTGCATAAACCAGTTTTAACCCATCTTCAAAAGTCAGTGCTCCGGCAGCAACCAAAGCCGAAAATTCGCCTAATGAATGACCTGCTACCATATCAGGTTTAAACTCTTCGCCAAGCACCAATGCAGAAATAACAGAATGCAGAAAAACTGCCGGTTGTGTTACTTTGGTCTGTTTCAGGTCTTCAGGTGTACCATCAAACATTAAATCGGTAATGCGGTATCCGAGAATATCATTCGCTTTTTCAAAATACTCTTTGGCTAAAGCTGATTGTTCGTACAAATCCTTACCCATTCCAACAAATTGTGCTCCCTGACCGGGAAAAACATAAGCTTTCATATTTATATGTATATTTACGTTATAAATCACAGTATATCAGTAAATGACTGTGAAAATTAAACTATATTAATGCTGATTATTTTTTACAAACGAGTGCAAAGATATAGATTTATATGCAATTAAGGAAAATAAATGTTAATTATTAGCTTTTATTTAGTGTATGGTCACTGAAAATTAGTCACCAATTTTAAAACAATTCTCCATTTCAGTAAACAAAAATAAAAAACTAACTTTGTATTTAAATAAAACAAATGGTATGGAACAAATTCTTAAATACTTTAATAACCTTACTTCACAGCAAATCAGTCAGTTTACTTCACTTTATGATTTGTATCTGGATTGGAATTCGAAAATAAATGTAATTTCGCGCAAGGATATAGAAAACCTTTACGAACATCATGTGTTACATTCGATGGCAATCGCCCAGATTATAAACTTTAAACCGGGAACAACTGTTCTGGATGTTGGAACCGGCGGAGGTTTCCCTGGCATACCTTTGGCTATTTTGTTTCCTGAAGTAAAGTTTACTTTGATCGATTCGATCGGCAAAAAGATTAAAGTGGCTAATGAAGTTGCTACGGCTATTGGTTTAAAAAACATTGTTTTAAAGCATGAACGGGCACAAGAAGAAAAGGCTTTGTTCGACTTTGTAGTGAGCCGTGCTGTAATGCCACTGGAAGAACTTGTAAAATTAATTCGCAAAAATATTGCTAAGAAATCGATTAATGCTCTGCCTAACGGACTTATATGCCTGAAAGGTGGCGAGTTACAACATGAAATCCTGCCATTTAAAAATATTGCGGAAAGCTATGAAATAGATGAGTTTTTTAAAGAAGAATTCTTTCAGAAGAAGAAAGTAGTTTATCTTCCTTTATGAAATCAATTTTTTAATTAATAAAAATGACAATAAAAACATTCATATTCAGTCCTTTTCAGGAAAACACCTATCTGGTTTACGACGAAACAAAAGAAGCTATTCTGATTGATCCCGGCTGCCTTTATGATACCGAAAAGAAAACGCTCACAAAATTCATCGAAGATAATGATTTGAATTTAAAGCGCTTGATAAATACACATTTACATCTCGATCATCAATTTGGAAATAAATATGTGTCCGATACTTATGGACTTCAACCTGAAGCTTGTAAGGAAGATGAATTTTTATTGGAAAATTTGAAAGATCAGGCTGGCAAGTTTGGATTGACCCTTCAGGAATCTGCTCAAAAACTAGGAGATTATATAATTGATAATCAGGAAATAAAATTTGGAAATACAACATTAATTTCGTTGTATGTTCCGGGACATTCGCCGGGAAGCATGGCGTTTTATTCCGAAGCTGACGAAGTTTTGTTTGCAGGTGATGTTCTTTTCAGAGGTTCGATAGGTAGAACTGATCTCGAGAAAGGTGATTATGCCACATTAATTCGCTCGATCACCAACCGCCTGCTTCCGCTTCCCGATTCGACAGTTGTATATAGCGGGCATGGACCTACTACTACAATCGGGTACGAACGAAAAAATAATCCTTATTTATAGGAATTAAACATAAAGTTCATTTTCAGTAATATACTGATAAACAAAAGGATGTAGCCATGCTGTTATATCCTTTTTTTGCGAAATACAACTACGTATTTCTGTCGACGAAATTTCGAAATAAGGTGTATCCAATTGCTTCATTTGAGGATATAAATGAGCTACCTCTTCGAAATCGTATCCTTTACGCGGATATACCAAAATTTCATATTTTTCGAGTAACTCATTATAATTCTTCCATTTATCAAAAACGTATGCATTATCGCTCCCCATCATTAACACAAATTGATGTTCGGGAAAGTCGAGATTAAGTTTCTTCAGCGTATCAATTGTGTAGGATGGAACGGGCATTGTAAATTCAATATCAGAGGCTTTGAACTGATGTTGATCCTGAATAGCTAACATTAACATATCTAAACGAAGATATTCGTCGATTAACTCATTCTGATTTTTAAGCGGGTTGCATGGTGAAACCACAAACCAGACTTCATCAACCAGCTTATTATCAATCAAATATTTGCCAAGGTTGGTGTGTCCTAAATGCATAGGATTGAACGAACCGAAAAATAAAGCAATTTTCATTAAGATGTGATGAATTGAAAATCAGTATTTTATAAAAAATATATTTTGAAGCTTAGGCAGAAATAAATTTTCGGACAATACTTTCAGCTTCCTTTTTAGCCTTCTCGAGGTTGTCGTTTACAACAATAAAATCAAAATCAGGCGCAAAAGTCATTTCAAAATCGGCCTTTCCTACTCTTTTTGCAATCATTTCGTCGGTATCGGTAGCCCGGCCTTTCAAACGCCGGTGTAATTCCTCAACACTTGGAGCAGCAATAAACAAAGCAAGTGCACGATCACCATATTGCTTTTTAATATTCAATCCGCCTACAACATCTACATCAAAAATAACATTGTTTCCTTTTTCGGTAATTTTGTCTATTTCTGAGCGCAAAGTACCGTAATATAAATCGGGATACACTTCTTCGTGCTCAATAAACTCATTATTTTCAATGCGTTGTCTGAATTCATCCGGACTTAAAAAGTAATAATCGATTCCGTTTTTTTCAAGACCTCTTGGTGGACGACTTGTGGCCGAAACCGAGAATTCTAAATTTAAATCTCGTTGAAGTAAGTGCTGTACTATTGTGCTTTTACCTGCACCTGAAGGCGCAGAAAATATAATTAATTTACCTGACATTTATTTGTTGAAATTTATAATTGACTGTTGTTGAGCTGACTGCAAAAGTCATTACGCTTTGTATTTGCTCTTTTAAGTGTTCTAAAGAACATTCAAAACCTGTTCTTTAATTTGTTCGAGCTCGTCTTTCATCAACACAACTATTTTTTGCATTTCGCTGTGATTTGATTTAGATCCAAGTGTATTTACCTCACGTCCAATTTCTTGTGCAATAAATCCAAGTTTTTTGCCGGGCGATTTTTCGTGTTGCATTGTTTCAATAAAATAGTTGAGATGAGTGCGTAAACGTACTTTTTCTTCGTTCACATCGAGTTTTTCAATGTAAAAAATCAGTTCCTGCTCTAATCTGTTTTTATCGTAATCTATTTTATCTGAGATATTTTGAAGATTTTCTTCAAGGCGTGCCTTTACTTTTTCAATACGTTCCTGTTCAAATGGTTCAATTTCGTAAAGCAATTGATCGATGCGGGTAATCTTTGTTTTAAAAACATTTTCCAACGATTTACCTTCCTGAATTCGAAATGCAATTAATTGTTCAATAGCCTGACGCATTGCTTTACGTATTTCGAGCCATTCATCTTCATCCAGTTCCGCCGTTTCGGTTTTCATAGCATCCGGTAGTCGAAGCAGTACTTCAAACCAATTTTCAGGAACACTAATCCCCATATTTTCAGACATTTGAACAATCTGATTGTAATAAGACTCAATCACCGACTGATTAAAAGTGGATACCGATTCTTTTCCGGAATTGTCGATATATAAAACAAAATCAACCTTACCACGCTCAAGTTGTTGCGAAATTTCATTCCGTATTTCAATGTCCTTTTCACGATACAGTCCTGATATTCTGGTAGAAACATCAAGTTGTTTACTATTAAGCGATTTAACTTCAACAACAATTTTTTTATTATTGTATTCGCAGGTGGCTTTTCCAAAGCCGGTCATCGATTGAATCATTTTGTCTTTATTTTTGAATACTGATTATTGATTTGCAAAAGTACTATTTTTATTTTTAATGCACTTAATTTAAATGCAAATCAACAAAATACTATCGAAAACCACTTTTTTTGTATCAATTTAATTTAATATTGCTGATTTTTGTTTTAAATAAAAAATGTTTATACCTTTGCTCTTCTAAAACAATAAGCAAAAATGAAATCAACTCTATCTGTTTTGTATTGGCGTAGCTGGCAAGTTTTTTTCACCGAACAATAAGGTTTAGTTTGTTGTGTAAATATTCAAAACTGAATAATCCACTATAAAAGCCTGTTGTTTAAGTAAAAACAACAGGCTTTATTTATTAAAAATTTGTACCCGATTATTAACTCAAAATTATCATATAATGGCTAACACAAAGAAATTTATTTTACAGGAAAACGAATTACCAACGCAATGGTATAACATTCAGGCTGATATGCCTAACAAACCAATGCCCATTCTCCATCCGGGAACTAAACAAGCCATGAAGGCAGAGGATTTATATCCAATTTTTGCTCAGGAGCTTTGCCATCAGGAGTTAAATCAGACCGATCCATGGATTGATATACCCGAAGAAGTGCTTGAAAAATTAAAAATCTATCGTCCCACTCCATTGGTTCGTGCTTACGGACTCGAAAAAGCCCTTGATACACCGGCACATATCTATTTTAAAAATGAAAGTGTAAGTCCGGTAGGTTCTCACAAACTAAATTCAGCTTTGGCACAGGCTTATTATTGTAAGAAAGAAGGCGTTACAAATATCACAACCGAAACAGGCGCCGGCCAATGGGGAACAGCTTTATCTTTCGCAGCTAAAACATTCGGACTTGAACTAGCTGTTTATATGGTAAAAATAAGCTACGAGCAAAAACCATATCGCCGTTCGTTGATGCAAACCTGGGGCGCTCAGGTGATTGCTTCGCCAAGTATGTCCACCAAAGCAGGACGCAAAATTATTACTGAAAATCCTGGTTATCAGGGAAGTTTAGGAACAGCTATTTCTGAAGCTATCGAACTGGCGATGAGCACACCTAATTGTAAATACACCTTAGGAAGTGTATTGAATCATGTATCGCTTCACCAAACCATTATCGGACAAGAAGCTGAAAAACAGATGGAAATGGCGGGAGAATATCCTGATGTAGTGATTGGATGTTTTGGTGGTGGATCAAACTTCTCTGGTATTGCCTTTCCGTTCATGCGTCACACAATCAAAGAAGGTACCAAAACACGTTTCGTTGCAGCCGAACCTGCATCGTGTCCTAAACTGACTCGTGGTAGATTTGAATACGACTTTGGTGATGAAGCTGGTTATACTCCGCTTTTGCCAATGTATACGCTGGGACATAATTTTGCTCCAGCTCATATACATGCAGGTGGACTTCGTTATCATGGAGCAGGAACAATTGTGAGCCAATTGATGAAAGACGGTTTAATAGAAGCTGTTGATATAAAACAACTTGATTCATTTAAAGCTGGTGTTCTCTTTGCTCAGACTGAAGGTATAGTTCCGGCTCCGGAATCGGCCCATGCCATTGCTGCCGCTATAGACGAGGCCTTGAAGTGTAAAGAAGAAGGAACTCAGAAAACCATTTTGTTCAATCTTTCGGGTCATGGACTGGTAGATATGTCGGCTTATGATCAGTATCTTGCCGGTGATTTGATCAACTATTCTCTTTCTCAGGAAGATATTGACAAAAACATAGATCTACTTGAAAAGTTAGCATGAAAACTGAGCTGATAATTCTATAAATCAAAAAAAAATATAAAAGGTTCTGATCATTCAGAACCTTTTATTTTTTAATTAATTATGTTATTTTTCTACATTTAATATCTCTTCTTTTTCATAATCAATATGAGTAATCAGTCGTAATGAAGTGTCTTTAGTGAAATAACTCCAGCCCCAATTAAAAAAGATAACTATCTTATTACGAACACTTAATATCAACATTAAATGTAAAAACATCCAAACATACCATGCCAACGGCCCTTTGAATTTCCAGAAAGGAAACTCCACAACAGCTTTGTGTTTGCCCACAGTAGCCATCATTCCTAAATCATTATATTCGTATTCTTTTAATTTGCTTTCTTTGTTTTTCAATACTCTCAAAATATTTTTACCAAGATTTTTTCCCTGATTAATAGCCACATTGGCCACTTGAGGATGTCCGTTCGGATATTTCGGAGTTTCCATATACGCAATGTCGCCAAGGGCATAAATATTATCAAAACTCTTAAGTTTATTAAATCGGTCGACAATATAACGGTTACGTACAATGTCATCCTGTTTGAGGCCATCTATTATGTTTCCGGTAACGCCGGCAGCCCAAATCACGTTTTTGGTTGGAATCTTCTCCCCAGTATTCAGAGTGGCTATGTTTCCGTCGTACGATGTCAGCAAAGTTTCGGTTCTTACGATGACACCTAAATCTTTAAGATACTTGTTCGAAGCTTCTTTCGAAACATCGCTCATATTGTTCAATGTACTTTTGCTGCCTTCGAGCAAAATTATATTGAATTTAGAAAAATCTATATTGTGATAGTCTTTGGGTAATACATTGTTTTTGAGCTCGGCAAATGCTCCTGATAATTCCACACCTGTGGGACCACCGCCTACAATAATTATATTCATCCACGCTTGTTTGTCCTCGGGGCGCGCAAATATCTCTTTCTCGAAACTAAAAAGAATTTTATTTCTGATCTCAATGGATTCCTGTGTTGTTTTCATCGAAAAAGCATGTTCACTCATCTCTTTATTTCCAAAAAAATTTGTTTTACAGCCGGTTGCAATTATCAAATGATCGTATGAAACAGTTCGGTCGTAAGCCGTCATTAATTTATTCTCCTCAGGAATAATTTTAATGATATCGGCCATTCTGAAATCTATGTTTTTGTTATTCTGAAAAATTTTGCGGAATGGGAACGAAATACTTGATGGTTCGAGCCTTCCGCTAGCTACCTGATAAAAAAGTGGTTGGAACTGATGATGATTCTGTTTGTCAACTAAAACAACCTTTAATTCGGATTTGCGTAATGTCTTGGCCAATTGCAACCCGGCAAAACCTCCACCAATAATAACAACTCTATCTCCTTTTTTAAACCCTGATAAACTCATATCTGTAACTAATTAATTATTTATACAAACTGAACAAATTTTAAATCATAAAGTTGAGAATAAAAGAAATTTTTCTTTAATTGAGCTTGTTTATATTGTTTTAATTATGAAAAAAACAAAAACACGGTATATGAAATAATATATTTATCTTTGCAAAAGAATAGCAAGCCGGTTTGTCGCCTTATTTTATTGATAAGGAGGAAAGTCCGGGCAACAAAGAGCACCATATTTCTTAACGGGAAGCTGTTCGCGAGAGCAGAGTAGTGTAACAGAAAATAACCGCTCCATAAACACTTTAGCTTTGTTTCCTCTCCGTATGGAAAGGAAATCAAGAGCTTGTGAATTTGGAGTAAGGGTGAAAAGGTGGGGTAAAAGCCCACCGGTACTATTGGTGACAATGGTAGCCGTACACCTTATGGGTTGCAAGATCATGTATACCGGCGTATGTAGGATGGCTCGTCCGATGCCGGGGGGTAGATTGCTGGAGACACAGGGCGACTTGTGTACTAGATAAATGACAAACACTTTGTTTCGGCAAAGAACAGAACCCGGCTTACAGGCTTGCTGTTTTTTTTATACATCTTATTCTAACTGCTTGATTTTTATGTTTAAGTTTATCACCTTTTTTACCGATATTTATAAATTTATGCGCTTTGATATATGGCGCATAACTGAATATGAATTATCTCGTACAAGGCGGTTTCTTTATCGTTTGGTGAAAATAGTAATACTTGCCACC
>CAYMHE010000049.1:0-21109 GCA_964390175.1 uncultured Paludibacter sp. | reverse complement strand
CAATATCAACCATTGACCAAAAAAGGGAACAACGAAATCGGACAAGGTTTCAACGACGACCCGATGTGGTTGATTCTTGGAACAACAGCTTATATCAAAGAATCGGGTGATTTCACTATTTTGGATGAACCTGTTCCGTTTGATAATGAAGTGGGTTCGGAAGTCTCACTTTTCCATCACCTTACTGTATCGTTCGATCACGTGGTGAATAACCTCGGACCTCTTGGTTTACCATTGAGCGGTCGTGCCGACTGGAACGATTGTTTGAACCTGAACTGTTTCTCCAACGATCCGAACGAAAGCTTCCAGACTACCGAAAATAAATCGGAAGGCAGCCAGGCTCAAAGTTTGATGATTGCAGGATTGTTCGTGGTGTATGGTCGTGATTATGTGGAACTGTGTAAAGTAATCGGAAAAACCGAAGAAGCCGCCCGCGCTCAACAGCATATTGATGCCATGGTAGCTGCCATTAAATTGAACGGTTGGGATGGCGACTGGTTTATACGTGCTTACGATTATTTTGGGAATAAAGTAGGTTCTAAAGAAAACGAAGAAGGTAAAATCTTTATAGAATCGAACGGTTGGTGTACTATGGCCGGCATCGGTTTGGAAGAAGGCATGGTGGCCAAAGCACTGGACTCGGTAAAAGAACGCCTGGACTGTGAACATGGTATCGTGCTGAACAATCCACCGTTTACAAAATACTATATTGAATACGGCGAAATTTCCAGTTATCCTCCGGGATACAAGGAAAACGCGGGTATTTTCTGCCATAATAATCCATGGATTATGATTGGCGAAACCGTTCAGGGACGTGGCGACAGAGCATGGGAGTATTTCCGCAAAATCTGTCCTTCGTACACAGAGGAGATCAGCGATTTACACAAGGTAGAACCTTACGTATATGCCCAAATGATTGCCGGTAAAGATGCTTTCAAGCCGGGTGAAGCGAAGAATTCCTGGTTAACCGGAACGGCAGCCTGGAACTATTACGCCATTACACAATATATTCTCGGAATTCAACCTACTTACAATGGACTGAGAATTGAACCTTGTATTGCACCCGAATGGAAAGGCTTTGCAGTAACCCGCAAATTCCGTGGAGCGACTTACCTGATTGAAGTCAAAAATCCAAACGGATCGATGAAAGGTGTTGCCTCATTAACCGTCGATGGTAAAGCCATTGAAGGAAATATCATTCCGTTGATGCCTGTAGGTGGAACCTACAAGGTAGAAGTAGTAATGTAAACCCCCAACCTCGTTCGGCTAAGACTTCGGCGTGAGCTCAGTCGAACGCTCACGTCGAAGCCTAAAGGGGATGAATTATGGCTTAAATTATGTATCAAAACTAATCATGTTTCACCCTTTTAAGGAATAAAAGGGCGAAATCTGTCGAATTGATGCTCCAATGTGGCAAGTTTATGCCCCAACTTGGCAAATTGATGCTCGAATGTGCCAACTTTATGCTTCAACTTGGCAAATTTATGCTCAAAGATGCCATCTTCGTGCTCCAATATGGCAAATTCATGCTCAAAGCTGCCACATTGGAGCATAAAGACGCTAAAATGTTAATCAAATATGGCACTTTGGAGCATAAATTCGGGATATTAAGGTTGATATAATATCTAATTCACAATAATTATTCGTTTACTGAAAAATGAAATACGAACTTTTAGAACTAAAACAAGAACTTAAAGAAGAGTTGACCCATAATATTCTTCCCTTTTGGATGGATAAAATGGTGGATGAAAAAAATGGTGGTTTTCTCGGGCAAATTACAGGGAAAGATGTACTTGTTTCAGATGCTCCAAAAGGTGGAATTCTGAATGCCCGTATTCTGTGGACTTTTTCGTCGGCAGCGTTGCATCTTAAAAATAAGTTGTACCTGGAGTATGCCAAGCGAGCAAAGGACTATATTTTCGAACATTTTTTTGATAACGAAAATGGCGGTACCTATTGGATGTTGAATGCCGACGGAACTCCTGCCGACACCAAAAAGCAAATCTACAGTCAGGCATTTTTTATGTATGCTTTTGTCGAATATTATCGTGCAACAGGAGATATCGTCTGTCTTGACAAAGCCAAAGAACTTTTTCTTTTAATTGAGAAACATAGTTTTGATAAAGAAAAGAATGGTTATTTCGAGGCGTATAGCCGGGATTGGGTAATGCTGGAGGACTTGCGTCTGAGCGATAAAGATGCCAACGAGAAGAAAACAATGAATACGCATCTGCACATTTTGGAGGCTTATACCAATCTGTACCGCGTGTGGAAAGATGAGAAACTTAAAAATCAGCTTAAAAATCTGATCGAAATTTTTACTGCAAAGATAATTAACGCTTCAACACATCATCTCGACCTGTTTTTCGACGAAGACTGGGCTGTAAAGTCAAAACTTGTATCGTATGGTCACGACATAGAGGCTGTGTGGTTGCTCGATGAAGCTGCGGTGGTATTGGGCGATCCTCAGGTGCTGAAAAATGTTCAGGAAAAGATAA
This sequence comes from uncultured Paludibacter sp., assembly GCA_964390175.1. Taxonomy (GTDB): domain Bacteria; phylum Bacteroidota; class Bacteroidia; order Bacteroidales; family Paludibacteraceae; genus Paludibacter. The sequence continues at coordinate 18,611 of CAYMHE010000049.1, read as the reverse complement.
TTAAAGTGGCCGTAGCGGCATCCGAAGGTGTTCAGTCAAATGGATCGCTTATCAACGAGAAAAACAATGCTACAGGTCATGTCGATACCAATTGCGATTGGTGGCCGCAAGCCGAAGCCATGGTGGGTTTTTACAATGCTTTTCAAATCACAAATGAGGAGCATTTTGCCCGTAAAACAATAAAAGCCTGGGAGTTTGTAAATGAATTTATTATCGACAAACAGCATGGCGAATGGCATTGGTCTGTTTCGGCTGATGGCAACATTGATACTCACAATGACAAGGCTGGTTTCTGGAAATGCCCTTATCACAACAGCCGCATGTGTCTCGAATTAATGGAGCGAATTGGAATCCTCCTGAATTCTCCAAAGGAAATATGATATTTAGAGCTTTAAATCAAATGCAATTTACATTATTAATGTACAATAATATACAATCATTATGAAATCACAAAAACAAACATTTTTCAAATCCTCTTTTGGAAATTTAGGGGTCTTCTTTCGTGGCTTTATTTTTTCGATGCTTATTATCAGCTTATTTTCATCGTTTAAAGCGCCTAAAAACTCGCCTGTGGCTATAAATGGCAAATTACAGGTTGTTGGTACTCAGCTTTCGAATCAGAAAGGCGAAGCGCTTATGTTGCGCGGTGCAAGTTTTGGCTGGCACAATCTCTGGCCGCGTTTTTACAACCAAAAGGCTGTGGCCTGGCTGGCTACCGACTGGAAATGTAATGTGGTGCGTGCTTCCATGGGCGTGGGTCTCGACGATTCTTACCTCGAAAATCCCGAATATGCGTTGAAATGTGTTACTAATGTTGTCGATGGGGCCATCAAACAAGGCATTTATGTGTTGATCGATTTCCATAGCCATAAACTCCATACTGCCGAAGCCAAAACTTTTTTCACACTAATGGCCCAAAACTATAAAAATGAACCGAATGTGATCTATGAAATCTGGAACGAACCGGATTATTATACATGGCCCGAAGTGAAAGCGTATTCCGAAGAATTGATCAAAACAATTCGTGCCATTGACCCCACTAATATTATTTTGGTTGGTTCTCCACACTGGGATCAGGACCTGCATTTAGTAGCCGAAGATCCGATTGTGGGAGCTACAAACATTATGTACACCATGCATTTTTATGCAGGTACGCACAAACAATGGTTGCGCGACCGCACGGATGCTGCCATTGCCAAAGGAATTCCAATTTTTGTATCGGAATGTGCCGGCATGGAAGCTACAGGCGATGGTCCTGTAGATGAAGCTGAATGGAAAGCATTTCTCGACTGGATGGAAGCCTCAAAAATAAGCTGGATAGTATGGTCGGTTTCCGATAAAAACGAAACCTGTTCAATGTTACTTCCACGTGCACCTTCTACTGGTAATTGGACGGATGATCTTCTGAAAAACTGGGGGAAAATAAGCAGAGAAAGTATCCGAAGAGGAAACGGGCTATAAGTCTAATTTAGAACGAATTTAAATGCTATAGCTGCTGGCAATAATATAAACTTACATCTCTTCATGATTGTTATTTATGAACAATCACTAAATAAATAAAGTCATGAAGAAATTATACATGTTTTTAGTATTTATTGTAGTTTATATCAGTGGTTTTAGTCAATCAAATATCTACAGTAAAAAGAGTTATGCTGTTTTAAGTGGTTCGGGTCAGCCTTTTGTGTTTCACAACAATTTTGATCTGGAAAGTCAAAGTTATCCTTCATTGTTTAAAGTAAACAGCGCTGGAGAATACACTATTGTATCTGTTAGAGTTGGAGCTGATGATAGAAAGGTATATTTAGACAAATTGTCGTCGACAGGCTCTTCCGTAAACCCGAGGAATGTGTTCAGTAGGCCAACAGGAGGAGATAATGGTAGCTTTGATTGTGTTTCGGGAGATATATCTGACGATGGAAGCATATATCTGTTGAATAATTATTATAAAGCGGGAGAAGAATGGAGCACTGTTTTTAAAATAAGCGAAAACGGTGATTCGATTTGGGAGAAAATTGTATCAGAAAAATGGCTATGGTCGTCAATAGTTCTTACCTCCATAAAATGTGTTCCGGGTGGCGGCTGTGTGTTGGCAGGTAGAACAAATGCTTTCCCTTCTGCATCAAGAATAGTGAAATTGTCGAGTGAAGGCACTGTGGAATATTCAACAGATAACTTTTCGGGAGATTATGGTTATAACAGACTGTTTAGCATTAACGTAAGTGATAATGGCGATATTTTTGCAACAGGTATAGTGCACAATAATTTGAATACCCGTAGCAGCATAATTGTAACAAAAATCAATGCCGATCTTTCGAAAAGCTGGGAGAAAGTGTATTATTCCGGCCTGTTGAACGAAGGAGACATGAAAATTGGGACAGGCGAATGTATAATTCCTACTAGCGATGGAGGGTGTGTAGTCGGAGGTTTTGAAAGTGAAGCCGGAAAATATGGAGGATATGCTGTATTAAGAGGACTTGATGCAAGTGGCGAGACGAGATGGGTGAAAAAATACTTTTACACGGGCGACGATTGGCAGGATGCAAATGTTTTAAATTTAGTGAATATTCCTAATTCAGATAATTTTCTTGCCTATTGTCATCGTGATGCTGGTAATACCAATGCGGGAGCTACTTTGATGGAATGTGATCAGAATGGTGATACATTATGGACTCAAATGGGCTACGATCCCAGGGTGAGAATGTGTGGAATTGATAATACTAAAAACGTTCTCTTTGTCGGGGCTTGCCCACATCCGGCTACAGACTGGAGTGATCAAAGGCTTTTTATGAAAACTACTCCCGAAGGTATTTTTCAAACTCCAACACCAAATTCTCCGTTTGATAATCATACAGATATTTCTGTAGCAACAAAATTTGACTGGGTCAATACCACTCATATCAATAAAACAACTCATTTGCAGGTAGCAACTGATTCAACCTTTGCAAGTGTTGATTTTGATGTGAGCGGAATTGCCGGCAGTGAGTACACAAGTCTTAAATTAACATCGCTGACTGATTACTATTGGCGCATTCGGGAAACAGGGAAACAGGGAAATTCATCACATTGGTCGCAGGTTATGACTTTCAGGACTGAATTTGTTGCCGGCGTTGATGATAAAGATGAAGATAATAATGTTTTCTACAATAGCATTACGAAGGAGCTCATTGTCAGAGGTGTGAACATTGAAGAGATTTATGAAATTTCAATCTTTGATTTCTCAGGTCGCAAGGTATATGCTGAAAACAAACCTGTGGCAAACGGTTCGGTTATTGCAATAAGCTTAAAGGAAATGAATGACGGAAATTATATCTCCAAAATTGTATCAAAAAACAAAACGATTGCTTATAAGTTTATAAAGTGAGAATTGAATTTTAACAACAAAAGCCCCTTAGTCTAAGGGGCTTTTGTTGTTAAATATGAGTGGGCAATACCTGTTTATTTTTTATTGTAAACTCTTGTTTCGGACATGTCGCCAAACGAAGATGAAGAACTTGATTCCTGTACCAAAGTGCCGTTTTCGAGCTTGTAAACGTCAGTCAGCGTCATAGTTTGATCCTGGAAATCAATTTTTGAAACAATTTTAAGAGTAGTCTTGTCGTCCGACAATGTAACTACAGATTTTTTCTGAGTTTCCATCATTCCCGGGTTTACACATTCTTTACCATCGAGGGTGAATTTTTCGTTGGTTACCATTTCCTGACCCTGCCAATCCATGTGACTTTCGATGCTTAGCGAGTTTTCGCCCTGCACGATTGTAATTTCTTTTGGAGCAAAAGAGGGTTCGCCCAGTTTGCTTTTTTCGTTGTTAATGCTCCATGTTCCCGAAAAATTTGTTTGGCCAAATGCCAGAGTTGCAGTCATGACTGCTGCGATAATCAAAGTAGCTTTTTTCATTTTGTACGTTTTAAATATTAAGTTTGATATTATGAAGATGTTATAAAAAAATCCTTGAGAATGTTGTTTTTTATCCCCGCATTCCATGCAAAAACACAATAATCTAAAAAATAAAAGAACAGTTGAGCGTTCAAATGTCAGGATGTAAGAGCTTTATTTTGTTGACCAGATGTGCATATCGGAATAACAACGAGGACTTAATGCAAAAATAATAAAATTAATATATTTATTCATATTGTTTCATAAAAACTTACAATTACTTTTTTATGAAAATTATATTGCTGATTCATAGGGTCAAATTGAAACGAACAAAGCAAGGCAGCTTTCTCCTTTTGTTTTTGGAAAGTGAAAATAAAAGATCTCTTTATGCATTCAAAAAAGATGTGTTTGTGGAATTTGTATATTTGGGTATTTAATCGTAAAATTGCATCGAAATATTCTAAATATTAGCTCTATGCAAGCACCTAATGTCTTTCGCGAAGTCACACAGCTTTCATCTGAAGATTGTTTTGTTATGGTGAGTCGCACAAAATCGGAATTTACTTACCCCATCCATATTCATCCTGAGTACGAACTTAACTTTATTGAGAATGCCAAAGGTGCGCAGCGCGTTATTGGCGATTCGATGGAGGAAATTGACGACCTGGAACTTTGCCTTGTCGGAAGCGAAAATCTGAGTCACGCCTGGATGAATCACAATTGTGTGTCGAGTGAAATTCATGAAATTACAATTCATTTCCACAAAGCAATATTCCTCGAAAGTTTATTGAATAAGCGTCAGTTTCGTTCCATGTCTGTCATGCTCGAAAACGCTAAAAGAGGCATTGTGTTTTCGCGTCCGGTCATCGAGAAGGTAAAAGATAAGCTGAATTCGCTTATTAACAAGGAAAATGGTTTTTATTCGGTTATCGACTTACTGACAATCCTTTACGAATTATCGATTGACGAAAATTCGAGAATACTTTGTACAAGTACCTTTGCCAATCAGGATGATTCATCCGAAAGCAGACGCATTCAGAAGGTAATCAATTATTTACACTCGAACTACCAGAATGAAATTCATTTGAGCGATGTGGCTAATTATGTCAATATGTCCGAGGTGTCGTTCAGTAGGTTTATGAAAAAACGTACCGGCAAAAACTATATTGAGTACCTGAACGATTTAAGGTTGGGCATTGCCTCCCGTTATTTGATTGATACCAACAAAACCATTGCTGAAATCAGTTTCGAATGCGGTTTCAATAACTTATCGAATTTCAATCGGATTTTTAAAAAGCGGAAAGGAAGCACGCCTAGGGAGTTTCGCGATAATTATTCGAAAATGAGAATCCTGATTTAACATCTCTTTTAGTAGTTGATTTACAGCAGGAATATGTGCCTTTAATAAATTAATTGTCAGTGGATTATATTTTCGTAAATACTGATTCGTATAAAAGTTTAGCTTCAGTTCCTTTTTGTTTTTGCAAGTATTAGGCTTCCCGCCAGCATAGGAATTCCGAAATTAACAAACCACAATGCAAAACCGGCAAAGGCAATGCCAGCCAACTGTTGAGAAAAAGCTCCGATAAAAATAACGGCGTACGAACTACGGACGGCTGCTTCGGCAAAGGCCAGCGAAGGGGTGAAAGTAACAAAAAGATAATTTGCCGGGATGGCAATGAAAGCTTGCCACCATTCGAGCTCTACACCAAAGAAATACAATATGGCATAAAATTGAGTGCAGAAAAGCGCATATCGCATCAGCGAGAATGAAAGTATCTGCGCCAGATCCTTGTGCGAGTACAAACTCATGTCAGACGAAAAAGCAAGATATCGCCTCCATATTTTTGTTTTAGCCAGTACCGGCAATGTAAAGTAGAAAATAAGTAATAGCAGAAGAATGCAGGTGATTGCGTACAAATACAATTCAATGTCGGGTGTAATGTGTTTTTTGACAACAATATAGTAAACGATAGCTGCCGGTAATCCGCACACGACGAGGATCATGTTTTGCGTGAGACTATTTATTACTGAATAAGCAACACCAATTTTCCGATGTGTTTTCTGCATAAAAACGATACGCCCTAAGAATTCGCCTGTACGATTGGGTGTGAAAAATCCGGAGGCAAAACCGGCTAATACAGCTTTAAAGGCATTAGCGTGGCTGATGACTTCGGTTTTCGAAACAATAAGTCTCCATTTTGCTGATTCTAAAAAGAGGTTGAGAGGTAAAAGCAGAAAAACAGCAAAAAGTGAAATGGCCTGAGGCCATTCCATTTTTCTGAAATGTATCAAGAGTTCATCGTATTTGTCGAACATGAGAAGTACGATTATCAGATATAGATATGCGGCAAGCAACACAATCCACTTGAATACAGAAATATAACTTCCAAACAATACGGTTTTGCCTGATATATGTCCGGAATTATATTTCTTCATTGAGTGTTGCTTTATTCTTTTAAATTCATTGTTCCTATTGCTCTGAAGTAGATTTTGATAGCTTAAAAGTGTATTTTTTTTGCGAAAAATAGCTGAACATCGTAGAGCAAGTTGTAACAATCATTTTCGAAGGTGTAGGGAAAAGGCCTGCAAAATCAACAAGAAGCTTTAACCCAATGTAATTGAGTAAGAGATTGGCAATGACGACAGATAAGTATCTTACAATTTGGATGCGACCTTTGATGTCAGAGGCGCTGAAAGTGACATATTTTTGCAGCAGAAAGCCGGTGATAAAAGTGATGGGGAACACGATCAACATGGCAGCAATGTGTGAACTAAATGTAACAAATCCAATATGAAGCATTTGTTTCTCTAGAAGGAAATGGAAGGTGAGGAAATACAATACCCAATCGAAAGCCATATTGGCCACTCCTGTAACCCCATAACGGAAAAACTGGAGCGTCATGTATTTTCTGAATGGAGGGTAAAAAAAATCAACCATTGTCCTGATCCATTTACCGATTTTTGTGAAGATGTTTTTCATGAAAAATGATAGAAACTTTTGTTATATTTTATGTTCAAAACGAAAAAATAGGATAATCAAACAAATTTGCTTACTTTTGTGGCCTGAATGAGGTCAGATGAATTAACTCACAAAGATAATAGTTCTGAGCTAAGATTCAACATTTTTTGAATTAGTACATTTCTTTTTTTTAATCAAAATTTATGCCCGACGACTATCATAGTTATGACTCAAGTACGCGCCAAAAAACACTTGGGACAGCACTTCCTCAGAGATATGGAAGTGGCAAGTCGTATCGCTGCGAGCCTTCCGCTCGACGGGCGTACTTCTGTGCTTGAAATAGGGCCGGGAACAGGTGTACTTACTCAGTTTTTACTGCAAAATCCTGATATTGATCTTACTGCCGTTGAATTGGATGGCGAATCGGTGAAATATCTCAACCAGCATTACCCTCAACTTAAAGTTATTGAAGCCGATTTTCTGAAAATTGATTTGAAAACCATGTTTCAGGATAAATTTTGTATCATCGGTAATTTCCCCTATAATATTTCGAGTCAGATTTTTTTCAAAATGCTTGACAACAAGGATTCAATCCCTTGTTTGGTAGGTATGATTCAAAAAGAAGTGGCCGAACGTATGGCAGCTCCGGCTGGGAGCAAAACTTATGGTATCCTGAGCGTGCTAATGCAGGCTTATTACTCTATCGATTATCTTTTCACTGTGCACGAACACGTCTTTGACCCTCCGCCGAAGGTCAAATCGGCTGTTATTCGCCTTACCCGTAATGATGTTTCGAAAATCGACTGCAACGAGCAGCTATTCAAAACGGTGGTGAAAACAGCCTTTAATCAACGTCGAAAGCAGATGCGCAATTCACTCAAACCTTTGGTGGCAAAAGACAATCCTATGTTTGCCGACCCACTGTTTGATAAACGTCCCGAGCAGTTGGATGTTGCTGCATTTATCGACCTGACCAACAGAATAGAAAAAGCATTGCAAGCTTAAAATTTCCATCTCTGTTGTTGTCGGAAAAAAACCGTAGATTTTAAACATACGTTAAACCTTTAAGAACTTGTGCTTCGGAACACGTTCTTGCGATTTATGTAGAAACGGGCTCGTGATGAACCTGATATAAATCGAAAAACAACAGAAAGGAAACAAAACCATGTCCGAATTAAGACTTTTTTACCATGAAGATGGTAAACTCAAAATATCAAAAAATCTCGATACACTCAAAAAAGTAGAACTCAAAGACCTCATTTGGATCGACCTGAATGACGTGCCGGATGCTATTGAGACTGAATTAGAGCAATTTCTTAAAATTTATATTCAGGAAGACGAAGAAATTGAGGAAATCGAGATGAGTTCGCGCTATATGCAGACAGATGATAGTATAGTGGCCAATTCCAACTTCCTGCTCGACAATTACACGCTTGAGCCTGTGTCATTTATTCTTAAAAACGGAATTCTTGTATCGGTGCGGAATGCAGAACTGAAGTCGTTCAACGAGTCAGTAAAGAAAATTTATGCCAATACGCGCAATTTCCCTTCGGGCTATCATGTATTGGTTACTCTGCTCGAAACAAGGGTGGAGTTTGATGCCGATATGATAGAGGAGATTACCGATCAGATCACCGGACTGTCAAAAACTTTGAACACCGAAGATGATTTAGATCAGGATATTCTTATCCGAATTAAGGATTTGCAGGAAAAGGTGATGATCATTCGTCAGAATATTATGGATAAACAGCGTGTTGTTTCAAATATGTTGAAGTGTGATTTTTTTCCCGGCGATCTGTTGCCTCGTCTCACAATGATTATTAAAGATATCAACTCGCTTTTTGAATATACCCGTTTTGGTTTCGATAGGTTGGACTATTTACAGGATACTTTCCTCGGTCTTGTAAACTTGCAGCAGAATAAAATTATAAAGATATTTACGGTGGTATCCGTTATATTTTTACCTCCGACGCTGATTGCCAGCATGTATGGTATGAACTTTAAAATAATGCCCGAACTGGAATGGGAATATGGGTATCCGTTTTCGATTGCCGTTATGGTAGTTTTTTCTGCGGCTGTACTCTTCTATTTCAGACGTAAAAACTGGCTTTAAAAACACAACAAAAAGCAACCCCGAAAGAGCCAATCATTCTGAACTCTTTAGGGGTTGCTTCTTTTTGTCTTGATAAGAAACTTATTTCTTTGAGGAATGTGTTTTCTTTTTTCGTCGGCTTTTTGTCCACCACAAGTAATAGCCGGTAAGTGGGAGACTTGCGCCGATAAGTCCGGCAATAAATGTAAGTATTTTCGACCAGATACCCCAATAATTTCCAACATGAAGATCGTATTGCCAACCTGGTATTTTAGCTGATAGTTGTTGATTTTTATAAAGCTCTATCGAAGTGATTTCTCCAGTTTTCTTATCAAATTCGTATTTGTCGGTGGCACGCGAAGTGGATGCATTTTTCTGATGTACGGCTGCTGATCCATTCTGAACGCGTACATATTCAAAGTCAGGGTTTTGTGCAATCAGGTCATCTGCCACTTTCTGCCACATGGCAAAGTTGGGTTTGCGTTCTTCTTTCTTGTCTTTCTCGTTTTTTCCTGTTTTCTCACGGTCTTTTCCTTTTTCTCCTTTTCGTTCTCCACCTCCGTGTTGTTCTTGCTGAGTTTCGGCGCCAAACAGTTTGTAAACCCCATTCCTGTACCAATCGAACGACCACATCGGCCCTGTAGCAGCCGAAACAAGCAGGAGAAGAAATGCATAAGCGCCCAACACATTGTGAAGGTCGTAGAATAGCCGTTTGCGTCCTTTTTTTGTTTCGATCGTGAATTTGTTTTTCTTCCAGCGTTTCGGAAACCAAACAATCAATCCTGTAATGAGAATGACAATAAACATCAGTGTAGCAATACCTACGGAGTATTTACCCCATTTTTTAGTGTCGTCGAGCAACCAGCGATGCAGAGACATTACCCAAAAGAACGGACTTTCGCGGAACTTATAAACTTCAATAATTTTTCCTGTATATGGATTTACATAAGCAGTAAAACGAAATCCTTCGGTCAGTCCCATGGCGTAATTCCGATTGGGAGCATTGAATATACGCACATCTTTTACCTTGTTGTCAACGAGTTGAGCATTGACAATCGGAATCAGGCTGTCGAGGGGCAGAGCAATCATTCCGGTAGCTGGTTGATTGAAATAGCGTTCGGGGTTGGCCACTTCCTGTATTTCGTCCTGAAAAACAAGAATAGAGCCACTCAGGCAGATGATAAAAATAATGAGTCCTGCCGGAATTGAAAGCCATTTGTGAAGGAGTAAAAATAATTTTCGCATAAAAAATAAAGTGAGTATTGGTTGATGTCTGTTTATTAGTTTGCCTGATGGAGATCATCACTCCATCAGGCAATTTGTTTATTTTTTCCGTACCTGTAAAGGCTTAGAATTTGTACGAAACTACAGCTGCAAAATTTCGTGGGTCAATTTGGTTGATATAACCTCCGCGATAATATGAATTATATCCGACTGCATCGAAAAGGTTGTTGGCAAATGCACGAACTGTAACTTTTTCGAAATGATAAGCCAACTGTAGATTCACTGTGGTGTAAGCCGGCATGTCGAATGGTTTTACGCCTACTGCAGTTCCATGTCCATCGGGTGTAAGGCTGAATTCATTCACCGGACGTTGGCCTACATAGTAAGCACCCAAGCCTACCGAAAGTCCTTTCAGCGCAGTTTTGTCGAGCGTGTAGTACAACCAGCCATTGGCAGTGTGATCGGGTGCGTTCATTGGCGATGATCCGTTTACATACGAAGGACTGTTTTCGTAATGTGCATTCAGATAGGCATATCCCAGCATAACCTGCAGGTTGCTCAATACGCGACCATTGAGTTCAACCTCAACGCCACTGCGGAGTAAATCACCTGCTTTGATGTAATATCCGGTAACCGTATTTGTTCCGGGTACATATTCTGTATTCGAAAGATTTTCTGTAATAATATCGAAATAGGTGAAGTTAAAACGCAGGCGATTGTTGAGCCATTCTGATTTAATTCCCACTTCAAGTTGTTTGGTTTCCGAAGTTCCGATTTCCTCGCCGTTTGACATTTTATTGGCAGCCGAACGCAGGTTGGAAGTGGTGGTGTACGAGCCGAAAAGATTTATATTTTTTAATGGAGAAATCATAATTCCGGCCATCGGGTTCCATGCATCGCCTTTAGTAGGTCCTGCACTGGTAGCATCGATGCTGGCGCCATAACTGTAGCGCAGACCCAGAATGGCCTTCAGGTATTTGTTGATTGTCATAACTTCCTGTGCCATTACTCCGTAGCTAGCATTGCTTGACACAATGGGAGTAGCAGGCGTTAGAGTGATTGCTTTTTTGAAAGTGTTTGAAATCACATCGCTCATCACATTAATGGTGTCGACCACAGCCGTATTGTATGCAGTTGTCGATAGGTTGGTGTATTTGTAATCGAATCCTACCTGAAAAGTGTGTTTCAAAGGGCCGGTATACACATCGCGACCAACAAAGTCGAGTTGAAATACTTCGTTTGCATCGTCGCGAAGCGAGCGGCTTACCGACCGTTTTCTCATATAATATTGTCCCGGAAATTTGTTCAATACAGTAGCGAGAGAAGAAGATGAGTTGTCAATTTTGTATGAAGATCCAAAGTAAGAGGTACGAATACTGTATTTGTCGGATAATTGACGAACGAAGCGAGCTGCATAAGTGGTAGTGATGTTATTGGCATTGTCCGAAGTAAAACCAAGGAATTTATTGTAAGGCATTTCGTAAAGAGCATTCACCGAGTCAGCTGCTAAATTAACTGTGCTTGTGTATGGAGTTCGGTTGTCGTTAAGATAATCCATTTCGAAAGTGACTGTAGTTTTTTCATTCGGACGCCATTCGAGTGATGGATTGAGATAAACACGCGACGAACTGATAACAGGACGATAATTGTCGCCGCGTTCGAAAGCGCCGTTCATGCGAAAAGCAATTGTTTTTTCGCGATTCAAAACTGTTTGAACATCAAATGTAGGTCGAACGTAACCCCAGCTACCTGCCCGCAACGATACTTCGCCGGTGTTGATAAACTTAGGCGTTTTAGTCACCACATTTACAACTCCACCGGGACTACCAAGATCATTCCCAATCCCTTGGGTGATAGCGGCCGAACCTTTGATTACCTGAACGCTTTCTACGCCCTGCATTTCGGTCAGGGCTGAAGCTGTACGGAAGTCAGAGTCCAAACGCACTCCGTTTTTCACGATAGGAACGCCACGGTAACCACGGGTAGATAAGCTTTCGCGTACACCGCCATACGAGCCGAAAAGTGTTACTCCCGGCACGTTACGAACAGCATCGGTAACCGTAAGAATTCCCTGGTCGGCAATTGCTTTTTCGGAAATGATAGATATGCTCTGGATTTGTTCCGACGGACGGAGTGGCATACGGGTAATTACTTCCAGTTTTTCTGGTTGCTTGTGGCGTTCGCCAAAAACTTCCACGTCTTTCAAATGTGTGTTGGGCGTTAAGCGCAATACAAGTTCGCCTTTGTGGTTGTACGACGAATCTATTTTTTGAGTGTATGTTTCGTGCCCGATAAAGTTAGCTACCAATGTAACCTGCTTCATGGGGATGGATGGTAAAATAAAATTTCCTTCTGTATCCGTTACTGCTCCGGTTTTCAATTCAGGAATCAAAACGGTGGCCGAAATGAGTGGATTTCCCTCTTTATCCGTAATCTTCCCTTTGATAGTAAGGGCCGATAGATATGTTGTGCTGCATAAAAATAATATTAAAACGAAACGATAATAATTAAAGACTTTCATAAAATATTTTTGTTTTATAATTTTTCTGTAAAGTTCGGTGTGCTGAGCGCTTTGTACAATCACAATTTATAATGAGTTTTATAGTTCTTTTAATTAATAATAATGATAGCAGTTGGCCTTTCTCTTTTTTACATCTTATTTATATATCTGTAAATCAATTACTATAGAAGGTGTCTTAGAGAATAGTTTTGCAAAAAACAATTTTTCCCTTTTTCATCTGAGCTATTGTTCTTATCTTTACACCCGCAATGGTTGACTTTCGCATTCCTGCGAAAAGTGATTAAAAGGGAATCAGGTGTAAATCCTGAACAGTCCCGCTGCTGTAAGCTCATTTTTTAATTGACAATTGATAATGAACAATTGACAATTGAAGAAAATGTATTGAACAACACTTTTGCCACTGTTTTCCGACAGCGGACAACCGACAGCGGACAACTGAATTATTCATTGTCAACTGTCAATTGTCAACTGTCAATTAATGACGGGAAGGCGTTCGATAACTGGAGCAAGTCAGAAGACCTGCCATGCATGAACTGTTTTTAAAGCTTTCGAGGATAGAGCTAAAGACCAATAATGCATTCTTTTTTTCAGTTCTGCTTTATTGATTTTACTTTTTACTTGCAAGCTATTTGGTTTATTTTTAAACAAATAGTGTTGAATGCATTTTTACTTATCATATCTTTTAAAGAGACAAACGCTCACATTGGCGCTGGCGCTTTGTGTATTTTCGTTGTCGGCTACAGAAAAGCTCGATACAACGAAAGTATATCATATAGGCGAAGTGACGGTGATTGAACAATACCGCAATTCGGAAGTGCGTTCGTCGGCGCCGCTGCAAATGCTTTCGTCCAGACAAATTGATAAACTCAACGTAATGCAGGTGTCGGATGCTGTGAAGTATTTTTCGGGAGTAACTGTGAAGGATTATGGAGGCATTGGCGGACTGAAAACCGTTTCGGCGCGTAGTCTTGGAGCTGCGCACACAGCGGTAAGTTACGATGGCATCACACTCACCGATTGTCAGACCGGTCAGATTGATATCGGGCGTTTTTCACTCGAAAATGTAGATATGCTTTCGCTTAACAACGGACAAAGCGACAATATTTTTCAACCGGCCCGGCTTTTTGCTTCGGCGGCATTACTGAATATCCGCACGCTTACGCCACGATTCAACGAAAATAAAAATTTAAATGGAAAAATATCGTTCAAAGCTGGTTCGTTTGGGATGATAAATCCAAGCTTATTGTTCCAACAAAAAATAAATCGTAGATATTCTGCTCAGTTGAGCGCCGAATGGTTGTCGGCAAACGGAGAATATCCTTACCTGTTAGATCATAGCTATTTGGGCGATGGGATAGTGACTTCAGAAACCCGCAAAAACACAGATGTGCAAAACCTGCGTATCGAAGGCGCGTTATATGCAAATTTATCCGAGAATGAATCAGGATACCTGAAGGCTTATCTCTACAATTCGGAGCGCGGTTTGCCGGGCGCTACAATTCTTTACAACACCGATAATTTCTCGTCGCAACGCATGTGGGATCGAACGTTTTTTACACAAGCACATTACGAAAAGACCTTTACGCCGGTTTGGTCGTTGCAACTGAATGCGAAATATAACCATGGCATGTTACATTATCTTGATACCACTTACCTGAACGAAGCGGGCAGAATGGAAAGTGTGTACAGACAAAACGAATATTATACTTCGTTTTCGGTGCTTTACAGGGCGCTCGAACATCTGTCGTTTTCTTTTTCTTCGGATGCTTTCCTGAATACAATGATGGCCGATTTCGAAACAGATGTGCTTGATGATGAGTTTGCAACTCCTTCGCGTTATAGTTTGCTTTCGGTGTTGGCGGCCAAATATGTGTCGAATAGTTTTATGAGTACGGCCAGTATATTGTCGACCATTGTAAACGAGCAGGTAAAAGTCGGCGTACCTGCCGCTAATCAACGCCGTTTTTCGCCTTATATCAGTTTCACCTATCGGCCTTTCGAAACGCAAAATATACGTTTCAGGGCTTTTTATAAAAATATTTTCAGACTTCCTACCTTCAACGATTTGTACTATTCGCGCATCGGTAATGCCGATTTACGTCCCGAAGTTACAGATCAACTCAATATGGGCGTGACGTACTCAGCCACTCCGTCGAAATTGTTTCCGCTTTTTTCGGTAACAATAGATGGGTATCGGAATTATGTGAAGGATAAAATTGTGGCGATGCCGACTAAAAACATCTTTGTATGGAGCATGCTCAACCTGGGAAAAGTGCAGATTGATGGATTGGATTTGACTGTAGAAACAACGCTGACACCTTTCGGGAAAATTGGTTTTGTGCTCGGAGGCACTTATACTTATCAGCGCGCAGTGGACGTGACAACTCCAGATGGCGGCACTTATGGTCATCAGATAGCGTATACACCAAGGGTTTCGGGATCGGGTAAGGCAGCCATCGAAACGCCCTGGGTTGATGTTTCTTATTCGCTGTTGTGGTCGGGAAAAAGATATGGAGGATTTCAGAACTTTGCTGAAAACCGTCTGCCGGGCTATGCTGATCATAGTATTTCTGCCTCGCGTGTTTTTAAGTTTGCCGACAAACAGTTGTCGCTTAATTTTGAAGTATTGAATTTGCTCGACGAGAACTACGCTATTGTAAAATGGTTTCCTATGCCGGGCCGATCGATCAGAGCTACAGTCGGTTATAAGTTCTGATGCTTCTTCAGAGGGTTTGTTATGAGCGTTTCAACGATTTTAAATTGATAATTATAAAAATGAAGTATAGAAAGATAATATCACAAAACTTATCAGGTCTCAAAAAGCTGATGAACGCTGGTTTCCTTCTCTTTGGTGGTGGGGCAGGATGGTGTTTGCTGATGTTTTTGTTTGCGTCGTGCGACGATATGTACGATAAAGTGCCGGATGGAACTTTGCCCGTAACGACAGAGACTTCCAGGATTTTCGTTTTGTCCGAAGGACTTATTAATATGAACAACAGCACCTTGTCGATGTACGATTTTGAAACAAGGGAAACTGTTGCAGATTATTTTTTAGCAAAAAATCAACGTGGATTGGGCGATACTGCCAATGATATGGAATTGTATGGTTCGAAGTTATATGTGGTAGTCAATGTTTCGAGTCAGATCGAAATCCTTGATGTTTCGACAGGTAAATCGCTGAAACAGATTCCAATGTTCGACGACAAAGGAGTTGCCCGTCAGCCGAGGTATATTACTTTTCACAAAGATAAGGCTTATGTTTGCTCGTTTGATGGCACGGTGGCAAAAATAGATACTGCCAGTATGCAAATAGAGGACATAGCGGTAGTGGGAAGAAACCCCGACGGAATTTGTGTGGCAAACAATAAAATTTATGTGTCGAATTCGGGTGGACTTAATTTTCCGAACTACGATAATACCGTTTCGGTGATTGACATATCCACTTTTACCGAAATAAAGAAAATAAAGGTAGCCTTCAATCCGGGGAGAATTCACGCTGACAGTCAGGGAGATGTGTATGTGGTTTCGAAAGGCGATTACAGTAGTTCAAATCCATATATATTTCAGCGAATCAGTGCCAAAACTGATGTGCTTGAGCAGAGTTTCAGCGATATTTCAGCCTTAAATTTTACAATCCATAATGACACAGCTTATATTTACAATTTTGACTTTAATACACAAAGTTGTTGGGTGAAAGTATTTGATTGTACTACTGAAAAAATTATCTCGGATCAGTTTATTACCGATGGTACTGAACTAAGCACTCCTTATGGAGTGGATGTGAATCCTCTCAATGGAGATGTTTATCTTACCGATGCTAAATCGTTTACAGTGTGGGGCAATGTGCTTTGTTTCGATAAAGCCGGCAAACTAAAATTCAGCATCAACGAAATAGGATTAAATCCCAACAAGGTGGTGTTTGCTCCGACAAACAAAAAAATAAAAATACAACAATAACATATAGTTTTCGCAAATAAATTCCGGAAGAATACAATTGTAATTTGCGAGGCTTAAAAGTGCTGTGAGCCACAGTACAAGGCTTTTATGGCTCATTTTTCAGAAATAATAATTAATTAATCAATTGAAAATGAAGAAAATTACTCTTTTATTGGCGCTCTGTGTACTGTTTAATGCACAACATACATTTGCCCAAAATTCAGACAAAATTACGCGTGTTCTGGAGTATAAACCTGCTCCGGGGCAACATATCAACCGACTGTTTCCTACGCCGGCGTTTAGCGATACTCCGGCCAATGCTTTGCTTTTTGCATCGAACATGCTGGTAGGAAATAAATCGATGTTGGGGTTAGGTGCTTTTGGTGGCTATGTGGTGGTTGGGTTCGATCATCCCATTGTAAATGTGCCGGGCGAATACGATTTTAAAGCGCTTGGAAATGCATTTACCAACAGTTCTGAACCGGGCATTGTAATGGTTTGTCAGGATTTGAATAAAAACGGTCAGCCCGATGCCGACGAGCCCTGGTACGAACTGGCAGGCTCGGAATACAACCATGCGGAGACTGTTCACAATTACGAAATCACCTATTACCGCCCTGAGCCTGACGGACAAAAAGCCAACATCCGCTGGACCGATAATCAGGGTGGCGAAGGTGTGGTGACGCATATTTCGTTTGCTTCACAGGCTACCATGTATCCGCTTTGGGTTAAGGATAACAGCATGACTTTCAAAGGCACAAAATTGCGTAAAAATGCAGTTCTGAATGGTTCTACATGGAATTTACCCGCGTTCGATTGGGGTTATGTGGATAATCACGCCAACACATCTACCAACGACAAAGTGGGTTTTAAAATTGATTGGGCTGTGGACGATAGCGGAAATCCGGTGCATCTGGACTATATCGACTTTGTAAAAGTATATACAGCCAATGTGCAGGAAGCAGGTTGGCTGGGCGAAACCTCGGTGGAATTTGCCGGAATTGTGGATTTACATGCACAGGAAAATGTGGCTGTGTATCCTCCTGTAGGTGAAAATTTTGTTACGCTCGATTTACAAAACACCACTACGCTGGCCGGAAATCCACTTGCAGCAAACTCGCACTGGGCCGACACTTATGCTGAAAATGTATATCTCGAATCGCAGAACTTTATATTCTCGCACCGCACCGGTTGGGGTGGCACTTATTGGGATGGCTTTAGCATCAGCAACCGCGCCGACAATACCGATCATGGCACAGAAAGTGCCGAAGGTTGGGTGCCGAATCAGTTTGGTGCTATGACAAAAGGAGGCGTAAACGGCGAAGGCTCAAACTATCTGGTGGCCTACTGGGGCTCGTACAACGATGGTGGTGCTACCGATGTAACCGAAACGTCGAACTATGTGATGTTCAACGATGGCAAAACCTACAAACCAACGGGCATGTATGTAACCAATGCGCCATGGGCATATTACGGCATTAAAAATGGCGATCAGTTTGCACGGAAATTTGTACAGGGCGACTATTTTAAACTTATTGCTAAAGGTTATGCAGCCGATGGAATAACGGTAACGGGCACTTCAGAATTTTATCTGGCCGATTATCGCTCGGTAAATCCTGTACAATGGAAACTCCACAACAGCTGGCAATGGATGGATTTATCGGCTCTGGGTCAGGTTTCGTACATACAGTTTACAATGGAATCGACCGACTCAGGCGCATGGGGCATAAATACCGCAACCATGTTCTGCATGGATAAACTGACGGTTGAAAAAGTAAACAACGCCACTACAGCAGTCGAAAACACAAAAACAATCAATGCATATCGTGCAGGAAATACGCTTTACAACCTGCCTGTAGGTGGAAAATTAAGTATTTATCGCATAAACGGAAGTTTGTATCAGCAAACCGAAATCCGCAATACCGAAATGCAACTGCCAACCAACGAAATGCTGATTATACGCATTACCACCAACGAAGGAAGCAAAGTAATTCGTTGAAAAA
>CAYMHE010000048.1:18884-21196 GCA_964390175.1 uncultured Paludibacter sp. | reverse complement strand
AAATCTTTCGAGACATTGAACTGTATTCCTCCACCGAACGGGACAATAAAATCTGCACTCCGCTGATCGCCCAAGCGATGTGGCATATCGTAGATTTCGGCATATTTTTCATCACGTTTGTGATAGAAGTATTTTGCCACACCTACACCCAGCGATAAAAATGGTGCCACAATAGCTTCTTCCTTAAAAATGTAACCATTGTTGAATTTGTAATGTGCTGTAGTAGTAAAATCGAGTTTATTGGATAAAAAGTTATTATCTTTGTAAGTAAATGGCTTATGTTTTGAAGGATCTTCAAAAAAACCATAAGTTCCGTAATTGGCATCAAGACTTACAAAAAAGGATGCATTCAGATTGACCGAAAAAGATGCGCCACCACCCCAATAAAACCAATAAGACCCGGTTTGACCTGCATTCACATTCCAGATCGAATTTCCTAAGTCTCCACTATATTCGGTTTTTGTAATATGAATCCCTACTGAGAATAACTTTTCGAAAGTAAGCACCTGAGCATACAGCAGTTCAGTGCACAGGAATAAACAAAAAGTAAGGATTAATTGCCTGAAAGTCATAATTTAATAGAATAATACTTGTCTTATCATGTGTTTAGAGCTTGTATTGATGACAAATATTATGCAAAAATACAAAAATAATTAACCAGTAAAGCTATTTTCTTTATTTAATTACTCTTCTGGTTATATACGATAAAAAAAATAAGAAATTAAAAATAAAAGTTGATATTTTTTTCGATGATAGAATACCTAAGTAAATATCATTCAAATAAAATACTGCAACGCTGTACGACGACAGCTTTGCAGTAAATACAATTGAAAATAACTGCATTCGGGCTTTTAAAAACCAAAACCATCAACAGTCACCTCTTCTTTTTCTTCTTTTTCCAAATGAATGATATTATGTTTATCAATCCCTTCGACATAGATAGCCTTGTGGGGAACAGCCGGACATACATACTCGCATCCACCGCAACCTACACAAATATCGGTTTCGGTATGCGGAATTGTCAAACTGCCTTTATAAGGAATCATGCTTACCGCCTGTGTAGGGCAATGTTCAGAACAGGCTCCACAACTGGTGCCATCAGTATAAACGATACAATTTTCGATTATAAATTTCACCTGACCCATTTGATTCACGTGTTTTTGTTCCATTGTGAGCGAAGTAAGCGCTCCGGTTGGACAAATATCGGAACAAATTGTACAATCGTAATTACAAAAACCTTTTTCGAAGCTCACCATAGGCTGCATAAAACCACTCAAACCATATTCGTTAAAAGCGGGGCGAATCACATTCGAAGGGCATTTACTTACGCATAAATGGCAGGCTGTACATTTCGACAGCAAATGATCCGTACTTTGAGAGCCCGGAGGTGTTATTGCCGTCTGGCGCTTTGCCTTGTTTCTTGCTGTCTGTAGCAATTTACTATCGGCAAAAACCTGCGAAGCAGCCACTCCAGCCACTCCTACAGCCATCATAAACCTACGTTTTGAAGCATCGACCGGAGGAACCTGTTTTTCTGCTTTTTTAAAAGAATACGAGAACTTAACGGCGCTTTTGGAACAAACTTCGATACAATCGAAACAATTGATGCATCGGCTGTAATCGATTTCATGATGTTTTGTATCGATACACGAAGCTTTACATTTTCGTCCACAAGTGCCACATGAATTACAAAGATCTTCGTTGATGCGAATTTTATACAACGAAAAGCGACTGAAAAAGCCAAGCACTGTGCCCACAGGGCAAATGCTGTTACAATAAATTCGTCCGTTTACGGCTGCAAGCCAACCAATGACGAGAAGTGTAAGCAAGGCAACTACCAATGAAGACACACTGGCAACATACACTCCCACTTTATAAAAAGTATGATTATCAAACTGAGTAAAAATACTTTCGAGCAGATTGTTACCAGCCAGGTAAGCCGGTTTAAATACATGAACAGTCATGCGCCCGAAGGCACTGTAGGGATCGAGCAGACCTACTAAAAAAGTAAAACCTGTAAAAAAGGCAATAAGGGTGATGCCGACCACCGACCAACGCAGTACAGTAAGCGGACGTTTGTATTTAAATTTTTTCTTTTTCCCAAATCGCTTTCTTGCCCAGGTTACAATGTCCTGATAAACCCCCATTGGACATATAGATGAACAATATACACGTCCGAATAAGAGGGTAATTAACAATAAAAACAGTAGAACGCCGAAATGCAAGCCCAGCAAAGCAGGAATCAGCTGCATGTGCTCCAACACATGAAGTTCGTCAGGCATAAAGCCCGAAAAATCGATAAAATAGAGCGT
>CAYMHE010000048.1:14815-18784 GCA_964390175.1 uncultured Paludibacter sp. | reverse complement strand
CCAACACATGAAGTTCGTCAGGCATAAAGCCCGAAAAATCGATAAAATAGAGCGTTATAAGCGTAAAAAAGGATAAAGAAATGAAAATGCGGATTTTTCTGAGCATAGCATTGAATATTCATTATAAATATCACAAAAAATTTAGTGTGACTCTGATTATTAGATAAGTAAAAAATAATTAATGATCTGTTTTCTGAAAATTAAAATTCAGATAGAACAGTCTTTGTAACTCGTAACTATTTACTTGCAACTATTTATAATTACATTTTTATCCTTTTCACATTCAATTTATCGATACTCATAGTTCCTAACTTAAGAGCTTGTGCTTTGGCCAAATGTCCTACAGTTTCGAGCGGCATATTCCTGACCTGATTAAAGAAACTTGTAGCAGCAGTATCAACAGCCACTATGTCCTGCGAAATAAAGAGTCCCTTTGACAGCACCACATCGGCTTCGGATTTTCCACGGGGACCATTGTCCTTCATCAACCGATAAGCATCCACAACGTTCAGCACTGCGGCCTTTTCGAGGGTACAAACATCGGCAATGCATTGTTGCAAATCGTGACTATGGAAAAAGCCTCTGTCCCAAACAATCCCCATGTGGTTCTTCATTGATATAGACATTTTGGCTCCACCGTGATTTTTCAACACAGGCACATTGATCCAAACATCCGAATCCAGAATTGCTTTGTGCACCTGAGTAGACTTCAAGCTTTTACCTTTTGGCAAATTCACATTTCGGTAATACGATTCTTCGTGGGCAGGAAGTACTTTTGCTCCGGCAGCTTTGGCGGCTGCTTCGATACCACTATTGGCATAGCATTTTCGCCAGTCGTCGCAGGTATGATCGAAAACGACAACTTCTTTCGCTCCGGCTTTAAAACATTGAGAAATAATTTCGGCCACCAATTCGGGATTGGTATTTGCTGCCAATTCTGGTTTTTTGTCCCAGCCGATATTCGGTTTTACCACCACCTTATATCCTTTTTTTACGAACTTCGACATCCCGCCCATTTCGGCTATGCCTTTTCTGAACATGTTCACAGGCGTTCCGCCCATTACAGCCACAAGGTCGTAAGCTCCGGCTGCCGGAAGTGGAGCAGCATTAAAATGCTGAGTTAAAAGCGTCATTGCACCGCTCTGCTTTACTGTGAGCGCAGCTCCGGCCAATGCAAGTGATTTTAAAAAATTTCGTCTGTCCATAGTAGTTAATTTGGAAAAGTTGAAAATTCAAAAAAAAAGTATTTTTATTTTTTATACAGAAATGATCCAGGGAAAGCGGAAACAGGTTTCGTTGAAAAGAGCATAATCGGCATTTCCGTTCACCGCAAAAGTCCTGATAAGCGCTGCTTCTTTCATCAGCTCTTTAGCTAATTTTATTGTCGAACCTGTTTTTATTCTATCGTCGACCAACAGTATTTTTTTATTCCTGAAATCAAAATCGATAGGACTCAACAATTTCGGTTCATCAAATTTTGGTTGCTGATTGGCATCGCGTAAATTGATTTTAATGGTTTGAAAATCGCAGTTTAAACGCTGATTAATGATTCCCGCCGGAACAATCCCACCATTGGCAATGGCCACAATAATATCGAAATGTTCATCAATTTCGATAGAATTGAAACGCTCCATTACTTCTGAAAAACTTCTTTGATTCATCTCTAAAATTTGTACTTGAGTTTTAAATTTTAGCAATTGCTTTCAACAAGGCACATCCTCCGAACAACTGTATGAGCATTCCTGGGAATCCCAAAGTGAAATCCTGCAAAGCTGCGTTGATATCCTGAAGCAATATCCATTCGATGCCACCACCTACCACCTGATAGGCCACAATCGACAGCAAAACGCCCAAGAAGCTGATTTTACCAAAATAGTTGGCTGCATAGCTTGCAGCTGTAGCCAAAAGTGTCGATTTAATAAGAATAACCGGAAGCATGGCCATCATAGGCATCCCAAAAAGCAGATTATTGATGAGTGGAGACAAAAGCGCAGTAAGTAAACCCACACGAATACCATATTTATAAGCAGCTATCAATGTAAAGAAATAAATGGGTAACAACATTGGACCGCCATTGGGTACAAAATGTGCCAGTTGAGGTAAAAGTAAGTTTCCGGCAATAAAAATAATTGCAAACAAATAGGTTCTTAATGATGTAAAATTGTAGCTGTAAAGTTTTGCAGTTGTAGCCATAGCATTAAAAATAATATCGTTAGTATTGATTTGATTTTTTCAATTGATCTGAATTGACCAATGAAAGCTACAAATTTAATAAAATATCAACAAGAACAGGTTTTTTTTAATGATATTTTTGAACTTCAACACGAGACCAGATATTCCTCTTATAACTATTCAAGCATAATCAACTGAAAATGTATATAAAAACCCATTTATTACTAAATTCGACACCTGTTTTCAAGTTTTCAACAATCCATGTTTTTTAAGCTTCATTCCGATTGAATTCTCATTAAAAATTCATTTCTTTGCAAGGAACAAAAAGTCATTTTCGGTGCAGAAAAATCATCATATATTACAACTTCATTTCGTGCCTGTTGACTCAAACATTCGAAGTTAAATGAAAGAAGAAATCCTCGAAAAGCTACAAATTCTTGCCGAGTCGGCCAAGTACGACGTTTCGTGTGCATCCAGTGGCACCACGCGCAAAAGCACGGCGGGCGGAATTGGCAGCACAGCAGGCTGGGGCATCTGCCATAGTTTCACCGAGGATGGGCGTTGTGTGTCGCTGCTTAAAATCATGCTTACCAACCACTGCATTTACGATTGCGCCTACTGCATCAACCGACGCAGCAACGATTTGCGCCGGGCTACTTTCAGTGTCAGCGAGCTTGTGGAACTTACTATCGAATTTTACCGGCGAAACTACATCGAAGGATTGTTTTTGAGTTCGGGGGTGGTACGCAATCCCGATTACACTATGGAGCGCATGGTGCGTGTAGTGAAGGACCTACGCACTGTACATCGCTTCAATGGTTATATCCACATGAAAAGCATCCCCGGAGCCAGCGAAGCGCTCGTGCACGAAGCCGGACTTTATGCCGACCGAATGAGTGTGAACATTGAAATTCCGACCGAAGAAAACCTCAAAATGCTTGCCCCCGAAAAAGACCATGCAAGCGTTTATAAACCCATGCTTTACATTCAACAAGGTGTACTCGAAAGCCACGAAGAAAGGCAAAAACACAGACATGCTCCACGTTTTGTACCGGCGGGACAAAGCACCCAAATGATAATAGGCGCTACCAACGAAACCGACAAACAAATACTGCTTACTTCGGATGCATTGTACCAGCGCCCGGCCATGAAACGGGTATATTATTCAGGATTTGTACCCGTAAATACTTACGACAACCGCCTACCGGCATTGAAACAACCGCCTTTAGTACGCGAAAACCGCCTGTATCAAGCCGATTGGCTGATGCGATTCTACGAATTTAAAGTAGATGAAATTGTGGACGATAAGCATCCTGACCTGGATCTGGAAATTGACCCGAAACTTAGCTGGGCGCTGCGGCATCCCGAATACTTTCCGGTGGACATTAACAAAGCCGAGTACAGCCTGATTCTTCGTGTTCCCGGCATTGGTGTGAAGTCGGCCAAACTGATTGTGGCTTCGCGGCGCTTCGGCCGACTGAAATCGTCGGACCTGAAAAAAATGGGAATTGTATTGAAAAGAGCGCAATACTTTATTAGCTGTAACGAATTATCGGCTTTCAATGTGAACGAAACTTCGCCGGAGTATGTCCGCTCAAAACTGACTGAAAAGAAGCTGACAAAGAAAAATTCAGTACCACTACAACAAACCACCCTTATTTTTCCTGATTAAAAAAAGGAGAATGTTATAAAACAGCTTGCGGAATTGTCTCCAAAATACTGTCCGAATGTTCGGAAAGTACAGTTCACCCCTTGGCGAAGCTTTCCGAATGTTCGGACGTTAATTTAATCTCTGAA
>CAYMHE010000048.1:0-14715 GCA_964390175.1 uncultured Paludibacter sp. | reverse complement strand
AGTTCACCCCTTGGCGAAGCTTTCCGAATGTTCGGACGTTAATTTAATCTCTGAAAGTTCTTTTTTTATACGATCAGGCCAGTATGCAAGCGATACAAATGCTGTAGAATTTAGATTTAACGCTTTCGCTGCGCGATGTCATGACCACAGGTTTTTCGGTTCCCTGAAGCAATCCACCCATTTCGGCGCCACCAAAAAGCGAAACTCCTTTGTAGAAACAATTGGCACTTTCGAAATTCGGAAAAATAAGAATATCGGCATCGCCGAGCACAGGAGTCGCTACATTTTTAATACCACCCCGTTCGCTGTCGAGCGCCAGAAAGATATCAAGCGGTCCATCCATAATAACATTACCGAATTCTCCTTTCCTCCATTCGTCCATGATATCAAGATAATCCTGCATATAATGAATTTTGGGATTGGCGACCTCGGTGGCATGAATTAAAGCCACTTTCGGTTTTTCGATACCAAATTTATGGGCCGAAGCAATGGCATATTTTATCATGGCAGTTCGCTGCACCAAGTTAGGCGAAGGAATAACGGCCGGATCGGAGAAGAAAACAAGTTTATGATAACCGGGAATCTCAAGGGCTGCGTTATAGGTCATCACATTTCCGTGAGGCAATAGCCCTTTTTCTTTATCGAGAATAGCCCGAAGAATAATATCTGTATTTACAAGCCCTTTCATAAGTATATCGGCTTCGCCCGATTTTACCATGCGCACCGCTTCGAGCGTGGCCTCTCTTACTTCAGGAATATCAATAATATGAATGTAGGGAGATAAAACATGCTCTTCGAACAAGTGTGGAGATTCGATGGCTGCCACGTCGCCAATTAAAAAAGCTTCAACAATACCTGCATCCACTGCCATCTGAACAGCATCCAAAGTGTGCGAGTCGACAGCATTTGCAACAGCTATGCGCTTGCGTTGTTGCACACTTTGAAGGTGGGCGGTAAGTTCGGCAAACGAAGAAATTGAGCTCATAATTCGGTATGTTTATCTTATTTATGCACAAATGTAACTTATTTTTTTTAGTGCCACAACAAAACAAATCCCTCTCCCACTCCATTATTAATGCTTTGTTTCTCATGTTTTTAGTATAAACTTTGAACTTGATTTGAATTGGTTTTTAAATATTGTTTTTTAGTCGTTTTTTCATTTTATTTGTGTCAATTTATCACTTTCGATGCTTTCGTTTTTTTTTATTTTTATTCATTGAAAAAATGTGACAATGTGACAATGTGCCAATGTGCCAATATGATAATATGCCAATTGAAGAGAAGCTACAGCTTATTGTATGTGGAACTGTTGAACTGTGTAACTGTTGAATCGTTCAATTTGCCTGTGCCTCCTCTTACACGAAACACGAAACCCGAAATCCGGAACCGATGAAAAACCATACAATCTTTTAATATTAACCAAAAAGAAAAGCACTTCTCTTTTATCATAAAATTTCTTTGTATCTTTGAACGCTTTTTATCGAAAAAAAAACAGGTTAAGCCAATAATAATAACATTTATTCCTACATGAAACAATTCAAATTACTGAACAACATTTTCGGTTGGGTGGCATTCGTCATTGCTGCAACTACTTACTTAATCACAATGGAGCCAACTGCCAGTTTTTGGGATTGTGGTGAATTTATTTCAACCGCTTTTAAGTTAGATGTGGGTCATCCTCCCGGAGCGCCATTTTTTATGCTCACGGGTCGCTTCTTTTCCCTCTTCGCATCCGATCCTACTCAGGTAGCCTTAATGATCAACACATTATCGGCCCTGGCAAGTGCTTTCACCATTTTGTTCCTTTTTTGGACCATCACTCATTTGGCCCGAAAAGTAGTGGCTAAAACCGAAGAAGAATATACACTTGCCAATGTAATCGGTATTTTAGGTTCGGGTATGGTGGGCGCTTTGGCTTACACTTTTTCCGATACTTTTTGGTTTTCGGCCGTCGAAGGCGAAGTGTACGCCTATTCGTCGCTGTTTACAGCGGTGGTTTTCTGGGCCATACTAAAATGGGAAAACGTGGCCGACCGTCCCGGTTCCGATCGCTGGTTGATATTTATCGGTTATTTGATGGGCTTATCCATTGGCGTCCATTTGCTCAACCTTTTGGCAATTCCCGCCATCGTATTGGTTTACTATTTCCGCAACTATAAACCTTCCACTAAAGGTGTAGTTTTGGCTATGTCTACAGCTGTAGTTATTCTTGGCGTAGTGCTTTACGGTATTATTCCCGGCTTTGTGGAAGTAGCCAGCTGGTTCGAGCTGTTTTTTGTAAACACGCTCGGATTTTCGTTCAACACCGGCTTATTCATTTATATCCTGCTTACGTTAGCAGCATTGGCATGGGGACTGCACGAAACTTATAACGAAAAAAATTACGTCCGCATGGCCATTTCTTTCATTGTGGCCTTCACATTGGTAGGCATTCCGTTCTTCGGATCGCATATTGTACTCGGATTGATCATTGTGGCCGGAATGAGTTATTTCTTCTTTGCAAAAAGAGAAAAAATAAACGCCCGCTGGCTCAACACTGCCCTTGCAATGATTACAGTAATACTGATAGGATATTCCACCTACACAGTGATCGTTATTCGTTCGGCAGCCAATCCGCCTATGGATCAGAACTCGCCCGACAATGTTTTTGCATTGAAATACTACCTCAACCGCGAACAATACGGCGACCGCCCGTTGCTCTACGGCCCGGTGTACAATGCGCCTGTGAAGTTGCGCGTAGAAGGCAATATGTGCGTTCCTGAAGAAATAAAAGGCGATGCACAATATGCTCCAAAACCAAAAACTGCTGCCAGCGACAAAGATGAGTATTTTGTAACCGGCTACAAAATGGATTACAAAATGGACGAACGTTTCGATATGTTGTTTCCACGTATGTATAGTTCCACTCCATCGCACGTAGAGGCTTACAAAACATGGGGAAACATCAAAGGCACAAGCATTACTTACGACTATTGCGGACAGCAAAAAACCGAAGTGAAGCCCACCTTTGGCGAAAACATACAGTTCTTCCTCGACTATCAGGTAAGATTCATGTATCTTCGCTATTTTATGTGGAACTTCAGCGGTCGCCAAAACGATATTCAGGGGAATGGCGAAATTGAACACGGCAACTGGATCACCGGTTTCAACTTTATCGATAAGTACCTTGTGGGCGATCAAACAAAACTTCCTTCGGAATTGGCCGAAAACAAAGGCCGGAATACCTACTTTATGTTGCCTCTTATCCTCGGCATCTTCGGTATTTTATTCCTTATTTATAATGGTAAAGAAGGAAAACACACCTTCTGGGTAACCACGCTGCTGTTCCTGCTCACCGGATTGGCCATTGTAATTTATCTGAACCAAACACCTTATCAGCCCCGCGAACGCGATTATGCTTATGCAGGTTCGTTCTATGCTTTCAGCATCTGGATTGGGCTTGGCGTACTTGGCATTATAAAAGCAATAGATAAGTACATACCAAAAGCAGTAGCTGCTTCGGTGGTAACGATACTTGCGCTTGGAGTGCCGGCCCTTATGGCTGCCGAAAACTGGGACGACCACGACAGAAGCAACCGCTATGTGGCACGCGACTTTGGTGGCAACTACCTTGCTTCGCTCAAACCAAATGCAATTGTCTTCTCCAACGGCGATAACGATACTTTCCCGCTTTGGTACAACCAGGAAGTGGAAGGACAACGCACCGATGTGCGCGTTTGTAACCTTAGCTACCTGCAAACCGACTGGTACATCGACCAGATGAAACGCGGTGCTTACGAATCGGCGCCACTGCCTATTTCGTGGAAAGCCAAAGATTATGTAACCGGCAAAAACGAAGTAATGTGGGTGGAAGATATGGTAAAAGAACCTATTGATATGCAAACAGCCTTTGATTTTCTGTTGTCAGATGATCCTGCTACAAAGATGAACGGCGAATCGTTTATTCCTTCGAGCAAACTATTTTTACCTGTGGATGCCAACCAGGTAATTAAAAGCGGTACTTTAGCTCCCGAGCGTGCCGGCGAAATTGTTCCTCAAATCAATGTAGAACTGAAACGCCGCATTACAAAAAGTGAGATAATGATCCTCGAAATGCTTAAAACAAACAACTGGAAACGACCCATTTATTTTGCAGTGACAGTGGGCGATGACTATTATCTTGGTTTGAACGATCATTTTGAACTTACAGGTCTGGCGTATCAAATTCTTCCAATCGGTGCCAAAGGCGCAGGTTCGGGCGTAAACACAAAAGAGATGTACGACAACATGATCAACAAATTCAGATACGGAAACATTCAGGATCCTAAAGTTTATCTCGACGAAAACACTTTGCGTATGTGCAGAACGCACCGTATGATGTTCTCGCAACTGGCAAGTGCTCTTTACAACGAGGGAGACTCTGTGAAAGCATTGAAAACACTCGATTTCGCAGAGAAAATGATTCCCGGAAATACAGTTCGCCACGATTATGTTTCGACTATGCTTGCCGAAACATACTATAAGCTGGGCGAATCGCAAAAAGGAGATGCCATTATGGAAGCTGTAGCCAAGGATTGTGTTGAATACCTGGAGTGGTATTACACGCTTACCGTTGCGCAACGCAACAGTGTGAACAACCGCATTGGACATAACCTTGCCGTTTTAAATCAGATATTGCGTATTTGCGATCAGGAAAAACAGAAGAATATCCTTGATAAGTATCTTCCGGTTTATATGAAATACACTAAAAATGTTGAATTATAGTAGATGAATGTGCAACTTCCGCGCATAGTACGTCCGTTTTTTCGAAATACAATCTGGCGCAAAACCCCATCGGAGAAAGTGATTTATCTTACTTTCGACGATGGGCCGGTGCCCGAAGTTACTCCTTCGGTACTCGATATTTTAGATAAATACGGGTGGAAAGCAACTTTTTTCTGTGTAGGCGAAAACGTACAAAAACATCCTGAACTTTAC
The DNA here is from genome assembly GCA_964390175.1 of uncultured Paludibacter sp. GTDB lineage: Bacteria > Bacteroidota > Bacteroidia > Bacteroidales > Paludibacteraceae > Paludibacter. Next base: position 9,759 of record CAYMHE010000048.1, on the reverse strand, counting down.
AACGAAGTGCTCCGACGCGGACACCGAACCGGAAATCATAGTTTTAATCATATAAAAGGCTTCAATTACAGCACCGAAGCCTATGTTGAGAACGTAAAAAAAGCAGCTGAATATATTCATTCGGATTTGTTTCGTCCACCCTACGGAAGAATCACCCGAAAACAAATCAGCGCTTTGAAAGATGATTATAATATAGTGATGTGGGATGTGATCACACACGATTACGATAAAAAACTATCGCCCGAACAGGTGTTTGCCAACGTTACCAACCACCTGCGCAAAGGCTCTATTGTTGTTTTTCACGACTCGGTAAAAGCAAGCGCCAACGTACTTGAGGTATTGCCACAAGCCATTGAGTTTTGGAAAAGTAAGGGTTATGATTTCAGATTGTTATAAAATCCATTATTAAATGTGAGCTGTTATGAAAGAATCAATTCTACACTACATTTGGCAACAGAAATTATTCAACGCGCATTCACTTCGCAGCACCGACGGCGAAGCGATTGAAGTGATTGATGTGGGAAAAGCCAACACCGATGCCGGACCCGATTTTTTCAATGCTAAAATACGGATTGGCACTACTATCTGGGCCGGAAATATTGAAATCCATGTTCAATCCAGCGATTGGAACAAACACAATCATCAATCCGACAAAGCTTATGACAGCACTATACTGCACGTTGTAAAAACAGCCGATACAGTTATTTATCGTAGCAACGGAGAAAAAATCCCTCAGTTAGAACTGGAATATCCGCAATATATAGAGGAGAATTATGAAAAACTAATCAGTGCGCAAAAGTGGATTCCCTGCGCCGACAGGCTGGAAAAAGTTGTTCACGTATTCATTCAGGATTGGATTACAACTTTACTATCCGAAAGGCTCGAACAAAAGATGAATGCAATCGATGCGATATTGAAGGACAACAACAATCATTGGGAAGAAGCATTTTATATTATTTTAGCCCGTAGTTTTGGGTTCGGCATCAACAGTCAGGCTTTCGAAATGCTGGCGCGGTCGCTGCCATTATCGGTAATAGCCAAACACAAAAGCAACCAGTTTCAAATTGAAGCCTTGCTGTTTGGGCAAGCCGGTTTTTTGGAAAATAACAAGCAAGATGAATACGCATCGGCACTGAAAAAAGAATACGATTTTCTTTCGGCAAAATATAATTTGAAAAAAATCAGCGTTGAGCAATGGAAATTACTGCGTTTACGACCTGATAATTTTCCACACTTACGGATAGCGCAACTGGCAGCGCTCATTCACAGTTCAAGCAAATTATTATCGCGCGTCATCGATGCACCCGAAATAGATGCCCTTACAAAATTATTTCAGAGCGAACCTTCGGAATACTGGAAAACACATTATCTTTTGGGGCACGAAAGCGTAAAAAAATCGAAGAAATTAGGTAAAACAGCCATTAACGGACTTTTAATAAATACAGTCATTCCTTTTCTGTTTTGCTATGCCACCCGAAAAGACAATCAGGAACTGAAAGAAAAATCCTTACATCTGTATGAGCTTTTACCGGCCGAGAAAAATACGATCATTACCAAATGGAAATTAGTAGGTTTACAACCTGAAACTGCTTTCGACACGCAAGCTTTGTTACAACTAAAAAAACATTATTGCGACGACAAAAAATGTCTTCGTTGCCGTTTCGGACATCAAATACTTTCTAAACAACAAAATCCAAAATATATTTAGCTACCGTAAGCAACAAAATTATCAAACTTCACAAATTATAATGAAAAAAATTCTTATTCCCATCATAATCGTCAGCATTGGTTTTCTGGTTCATTCGTGTGCCAACAAAGCGCAGGGACCCACCGGAGGGCCGAAAGACGAAATTCCGCCAGCTGTAGTAAAATCGAATCCACTCAATGGTGCACTGAACTTCAAAAAAAAAGAAGTCCAGATTTTCTTCGACGAAAATGTGTCGGTAGAAAATCCCAGCGAAAATGTATTAATTTCGCCACCACAACTCAAACAGCCCATCGTAAAAGGAAACGGTCGACTTGTTACTGTGGCTTTCGAAGAAAATCTGGTGGACAGCACCACCTACACCATTAATTTTGGGAATGCCATTGTGGATTTAAACGAAAAAAACCCAATCAAAAATTACAGATTTGCCTTTTCGACCAGCAACGAGATAGATACGCTTAAAATATCGGGCATTGTTATCAATGTCGAAAATCTGAATCCAATGTCGAAAATAATGGTTGGTATTTATCGCGAAAATGATGATTCTGTATTTTTTCAGAAACCCTTCCTGCGCATCGGGAAAACCGACGAAAACGGGAAATTCGTGATCGACAATGTGAAAGCCGGAACCTACAAGGTTTTTGCCCTCGACGATGCGAGCAAAGACTACTTTCATCAACCCGGCGAAGGCGTGGCTTTTATCGATTCGCTGGTGCAACCTACTTTCAGATTTGAAGAAATGAAGGATACAGTGTGGAAAGACTCCGTAAACATAGACAGTGTACGCACTTATATGGGCACCCGCTTTTTACCCGACAACATTGCCCTGAAATTATTCAAAGAAAATAAAAAACGGCAGTACTTTGTAAAATCCGAGCGAAAAGTTCCACAAAATTTCCAGTTATTTTTCAACACAAAAAATGAAGAATTACCTGTTATTAAACCTCTTAATTTCGAATGGGAAGGAAAATACAGCTTGCAAAAAAGTGCTGCAAATGATACCTTAACTTACTGGATTACCGACTCGCTTGTGTTCCAACAAGACACACTTGAAATGGAGTTGACCTATTACAAAACCGATTCAGTATTTAATTTAGTGCCACAAACCGACACTATCAATGTTTTTATGCGCAAAGCACGCGTCAATCCACGCGCCAAAAAACAAGAAAACAAAGGGGCGGCAAAAGTGGTTCATTATGGCTTCAGCACCAATGCGAACGGTACTTTCGACGTTTATAACCCTATTTACATTCAGTTCGATGCACCTTTGGCCAATGCCGATATATCAAAAATAAAGTTTTCGGAAAAAATAGATACAACATTCAAGGATTTGCCTGTGAAATGGCGACAAAACGACTCAACAAAAATGGTTTATGCCATTGATTATAAGTTTGAACCCGAAAAATCATATGAAATTGAAATTGACTCGGCTGCTTTTCAAAGCATTTACAATTTAACAAGTGATAAACTGAGTGCAAGTTTTAAAGTCAAATCGCTCGATGAATACTCAAGTATAAAAATGTTGCTGGCCACGCACGATTCGCTTGTTGTTTTTCAGGTGCTCGATACCAAAGATGTGGTACTAGCCTCAAAACCGGCAAACTCCAAAGGAACTATTTTTGAATATCTCAAACCGGGCGACTATTACCTGCGGGCATTTATCGACAGCAACCAAAACGGCATATGGGATACTGGCGACATCCATGCGCGCCGACATCCCGAAGAAGTGTACTATTACAACAAAAAACTAAGTTTGCGTGCCAATTGGGAATTTGAAGAAACATGGGATTTAAAAGCCATTCCCCTGCTCGAACAAAAACCTGTCGAGCTAAAAAAGGACGGAAATAAAAAAGACGGAAATAATTATTAAAATCGCTTTATAAAAAATAACGGGTTGGGTGCAATTTGCATTTCCAACCCCTTTTTTATACACAATATCTCGGATACTGTGCAATATAATTTAAAAATCGAACAAAATTGCAAGGAAAATGCATTTTTATAGGCCTAACTATCAATCATATATAAAATTGTTCATTTTTTAAAGTATTTTTATAAGTTCTAAAGTTGATGTAATACCAAATAATATGTACTTTTGTGCCTAATTGCAATGTCCACATTACAAAATGAGCCAAAAAATAGAACATACGGGAATTATCACGCGCATCGACAACAATAATGTTCAGGTACAAATCATACAGGTTTCGGCTTGCAGTACTTGCCATGCCAAAAGCGCATGTACAGCTTCGGACATGGATGAAAAAATCATTGATGTGGTCAGCACCGACACTACTCTTAAAGTAGGTGACAGAGTTTTGCTTTCAGGCCAAAGCTCGATGGGATTATTTGCCGTGATGCTTGCCTTTGTCGTTCCTTTTCTTTTAATTCTCCTTCTGCTTTTTATTCTGCGATCGTATACCGACAATGAAGCCCTTTCGGGAACTCTGGCATTAGCGGTATTGATTCCATATTTCGCTATACTATCATTATTCAATAAAAAACTAAAAAACAAATTTCAGTTCCAGATTGAAAGAGAGGAAACCAACTGATTTTAATCTGCAGGTTGGAACTAAAAAAGCATATAATTACCACAAAAGCAATGAATTTAATACTCATCTCACTTATTACCCTCGGCTTGGTCGGAGCTATTTCGTCCATTATTCTGTTTTTTACAGCCCAAAAATTTCATGTGTTCGAAGATACACGTATCAACGATGTAGAAGAAGCATTGCCTTCGGCCAATTGTGGCGGTTGTGGCTTTCCGGGCTGCAGGGCTTTTGCCGAAGCTTGTGTGAAAGCCGAAACTATGGATGGACTTAACTGCCCCGTAGGCGGAGCTCCTACAATGGAAAATGTGGCCAACATACTCGGACGTACTGTTGTAGCCGCAGCGCCTACAGTAGCAGTGGTTCGTTGCGGAGGAACCTGCGACCATCGCCCCCGCATGAACGAGTACGATGGTGTACAACATTGCTTCATTGCCCATAACTTGTACAGCGGCGAAACCGGTTGTTCTTTCGGTTGTCTGGGTCTGGGCGATTGTGAAGTTTCCTGTGAATTTGATGCCATCAAAGTAAATCCCGTGACTAAACTTCCCGAAGTGGACGAAGATAAATGTACTTCGTGCGGCGCTTGCGTAAAGGCATGTCCAAAACTATTGATCGAACTTCGCAAAAAAGGACCAAAATCAAGACGCATATACGTAAGTTGCCGGAACGAAGACCGCGGCCCGATTGCAAAAAAATCATGCGACGTAAGTTGTATCGCCTGTACAAAATGTGAAAAGGTATGTCCTCACGAAGCCATTACGATCAGCAATAATCTTGCTTTTATTCACGATGATAAATGTAAATTATGCCGTAAATGTGTAGAGGTTTGCCCTACCAACGCCATCGTTGAATTAAATTTTCCGCCCCGCAAGCCAAAAACTGAGGAAGTAGCCGTGTAAGCATAAAGGAGAAAAACAAACAGAAAACGATAACATCACCAACTAAAATTCCCCTTCACAAATCAGGGGCTAATATAATATGAAAACATTCAGCATCGGAGGAATTCATCCCAAAGAAAATAAATTCTCCGCAGGGAAAAAGATTATTGAAATGACTTTACCGCAACAAGTAGTCATTCCGCTGGCACACTATATCGGTGCACCGAGCGAGGCTATTGTAAAAAAAGGTGACCTTGTAAAAGCCGGACAGCTCATTGGTAAAGCAAATGGTTTTATTTCGGCCAACGTACATTCTTCAGTATCGGGCAAAGTAAACAAAATTGATGTTCAACTCGATGCATCGGGCTACAAACGACCTTCTGTATTTATTGATGTGGATGGCGACGAGTGGCTGGAAAACATCGACCGTAGCTCGACAATCATTCGCGAATGCTTGCTGCCAAAAGAAGAAATTCTAAAAAAAATCCAGGATGCCGGCATTGTAGGATTAGGTGGAGCCACTTTCCCTGCCCATGTAAAACTCTCACCTCCTCCGGGAAAGAAAGCCGATGTTCTTATTATCAATGCTGTTGAATGCGAACCTTACCTCACTTGCGATCATCAGTTAATGCTCGAAAAAGGAGAAGAAATAATTGTTGGTATCACTATCATAATGAAAGTGCTCGATGTGAAACGCGCAGTAATTGGTATCGAAAACAACAAACCGGATGCCATTGCCCATTTAAGTAAAATAGCATCCCAATACAAAGGAATTGAAGTAGTAGCATTAAAAGTTCAATACCCTCAGGGTGGCGAAAAACAATTGATCGATGCAGTGATCGGACGTCAGGTGCCCAGCGCCGCACTTCCTATCGAAGTAGGAGCCGTTGTACAAAATGTAGGAACTACATTTGCCATTTACGAAGCCGTTCAGAAAAACAAACCTTTGTTCGAAAGGGTAATGACGGTGACCGGAAAATCGGCCGCACAACCTTCAAACTACAGGGTTCGTATCGGCACATTGCTTTCGGAGGTAGTAACACTGGCCGGAGGAGTTCCCGAAGGAACAGGTAAAATAATAGGTGGAGGACCAATGATGGGTCGCTCCCTAATGAACCTGAATGTACCAATGGCCAAAGGTAGCGCAGGTATTTTGTTTATGCCCAATGAAGAATCGGTGCGTAAACCCATGAAGAACTGTATTCGATGTACCAAATGCGTGACTGTATGTCCCATGGGATTAGAGCCATTTTTATTGATGAATCAGAGCGAAAGAAACATGTGGCCCGAAATGGAAAAGGAACGCGTAATGGATTGTATAGAATGTGGAAGCTGCAGTTACACCTGTCCGTCCAATCGACCACTGCTCGACTATATAAGATACGGAAAAACAACAGTAGGCAGTATCATTCGCAGCAGAGCAGTAAAAAAATAACACACTTCAGAATACTATAATTAATATGGATAAATTAATCATTTCACCCGCTCCACATATACACGGAGGCGATTCGGTTTCGAAAAACATGACGGGTGTTATCATTGCACTGGTACCTGCACTGCTCGTAGGGTTTTATTTTTTCGGGCTGGGAGCACTTATCGTTACCCTCACCGCAGTTGTTTCGTGCGTGCTTTTCGAATATCTTATTCAGCGTTTTCTGCTGAAGAGAGAAACAACAATAATGGATGGTTCGGCAGCACTAACAGGTTTGCTGTTGGCGCTGAATCTACCTTCAAACATTCCGGTGTGGATGATCATTGCAGGCTCATTGGTGGCAATAGGTATTGCTAAAATGACTTTTGGCGGACTCGGAAACAATCCTTTCAATCCCGCATTGGTAGGACGCGTGTTTATGCTTATCTCTTTCCCTGTGGAAATGACCTCGTGGCCACGCCCTGTGCCATTTTCTACAGCTTATCTTGATGCCGAAACAGCAGCTACTCCACTGGCCATGATGAAAGGTCATTTCGGCGAACTGCCCGACACCCTGAATTTATTCCTTGGCAACATGGGCGGATCGATGGGCGAAGTATCGGCCATTGCTATTCTTATTGGTCTTGCATATTTACTTTACAAAAAAATAATAAGCTGGCATATACCGGTAAGCATCCTCGCTACTGTGTTTATTTTCACTGCCATTCTTAACTGGATACACCCCGAAGCTTACGCCTCGCCTGTAGCTCATTTATTTACCGGCGGACTTATGTTGGGGGCTGTATTTATGGCTACCGACTATGTAACTTCGCCAATGAATACCCGTGGCATGCTGGTGTATGGCGTGGGAATAGGAATTATCACCGTACTTATTCGTGTTTTCGGAGCCTATCCCGAAGGAGTTTCATTTGCCATATTGATTATGAATGCATTTACTCCATTGATTAATACATATATTAAACCAAAACGATTTGGCGAAAAGCGCAAATAAAAACATTGCAATTCATAAAATAGAATGAAAAAATTAGAATCAAGTTTTAAAAATATGGTGATTGTGCTTTCGGGTATAACACTGTTTGCAGCGCTGGCTTTAGGCTCGGTTTATTCTTTTACAAAAGAACCTATTGCGGCTTCGAAAACCGCCAAACAACAAAATGCAATAAAGGAAGTATTACCACCCGATTTTGACCATTTGGCCGAGCCTATCGTGATGGAAGGTGAGGAAACACTTATCGTTTACAAAGCCTACAATGCAAAGGACGAACTGATAGGAGCAGCTGTTGAGTCGTCTTCCAACAGTGGATTCAGCGGACGTATTCTGGTAATGGTAGGTTTCGATAAGGCAGGAAATATATTCAATTATTCGGTGCTCGAACAAAAAGAAACACCGGGACTGGGCACCAAAATGGTAGACTGGTTTAAAACCGACAAAGGAAACCAAAACATCAAAGGTAAAAACGGAGCAACAGCCAACCTGACAGTAAGCAAAGATGGAGGCGAAATTGATGCCATTACAGCGGCTACAATTAGTTCACGCGCATTCCTTCTTACCATTCAAAATGCCTACAAAGCCTTCAAAGTCAACACAGAGGAGAAAGCAATTGTACAGCAAGCAGATACATTAAACACATCAAACTAATTAAAGGAGAAAAACAATGAATAACAATTCAAATCTGAAAGTATTCCTGAATGGATTTATAAAAGAGAATCCTACTTTTGTCCTTATCCTGGGAATGTGTCCTACTTTGGCCACTACATCCTCTGCATTGAATGGATTAAGCATGGGACTCGCCACAGCTTTTGTACTGCTGGGATCGAACGTAGTTATTTCTTTGCTTAAAAATATAATTCCCGATAAGGTGCGTATTCCGGCTTATGTAGTAGTAATTGCCACTTTCGTAAGTGTGGTGGAAATGAGCATGCAAGCTTACGTTCCGGCCTTATACGACAGTCTGGGCATCTTTATTCCTCTGATTGTAGTTAACTGTATCGTACTGGGACGCGCCGAAGCTTTTGCCGCTAAAAACAATGTGCTGAAATCGTCGCTCGATGGGTTAGGAATGGGCTTAGGATTTTCCATGGCATTGACAATGCTTGGCTCCATCCGCGAGATACTCGGAACCGGTAAAATTTTCGGATTCACCCTTTATTCCGATAAATATGGTATGCTCTTGTTTGTACTTGCTCCGGGAGCTTTTATAGCGTTGGGATATCTGATTGCAATAATGAATAAATTTAAAAAAGCTTAGCCGCTAAGGAATCATTTAAAAAAATCGTAAACAATTATGACTTATATTTTAATTTTCATAAGTGCCGTATTTGTAAACAATATTGTACTGTCGCAATTTCTAGGAATTTGTCCTTTCCTCGGTGTTTCGAAAAAAATTGATACTGCTTTAGGGATGAGTGGCGCTGTGGCATTTGTAATGACGATAGCCACCATTATTACTTATATTATTCAGAAAACAGTTCTCGCACCCTTCAATATCGGATTTCTACAAACCATTACCTTCATTCTTATTATTGCAGCTCTGGTGCAAATGGTGGAAATTATCCTCAAAAAAGTTTCTCCTGCTTTGTATCAGGCTTTAGGTGTTTTTCTCCCATTGATTACAACTAACTGTACTATTCTGGGTGTTGCAATCATGGTTATTCAGAAAGATTTCAACCTGCTCGAAAGTGTAGTATTTGCCATTTCCACAGCCTTAGGTTTCGGACTTGCGCTAGTACTTTTTGCTGGCATACGCGAACAACTCAGCCTGATTAAATTACCTAAAGGAATGGAAGGCACACCTATATCATTGGTTACTGCCGGTTTATTGGCCATGGCATTCATGGGATTTGCAGGTATTGTAAAATAAAAAGAAACAGCTGATCATACATCAGTTATAAATTCAACAACAAATCGGGAATGAGGCTAAAAAACCTGATTTCCGATTTGTTATTTTAATAAATTAGATTTACATTTGCAGGTCCGAAAAAGCAATTGTAATTTGCGGCAGTAGCTCAGTTGGTAGAGCATCAGCTTCCCAAGCTGAGGGTCGCGGGTTCGAGTCCCGTTTGCCGCTCCATTTAAGCATTACGACTGAAAAACTTCTTTTCAGGCATTAGAAAACAACCATACCTCGCCTTACGAAAGCTTAAAATTACTCAAAACTAAAATATATATGAAGCTACTATATCTGATTCTATTTATGG
>CAYMHE010000047.1:13622-21353 GCA_964390175.1 uncultured Paludibacter sp. | reverse complement strand
GTAAGTGTTTGATTCCCATTGTGGGCCCAACTGGGCTTGAACCAGTGACCCCCTGATTATGAGTCAGGTGCTACTAACCAACTGAGCTATAGGCCCGGCATTTGCTAAATATTTTGTATCTTTGCAAAGCGAATGCAAAAGTAATAAATTTTGCCATTCTGCAAAAATTCTGCAACAATTTTTTTATTCTAAATGAAACAATACAACAATATTTCAACTCTTATCTTCGACCTTGGTGGTGTAATCGTTGATCTTGATCTGGCTAAATGTATTCAGAACTTCAAATCTTTAGGTCTTGAAAATATCGAACAATACCTGAGTAATTTTGGTCAGAAAGATTTTTTTATGCAATTCGAAAAAGGACAAATAGGGATTCCGGTCTTCAGAGACGAAATACGAAAACTTGCCGGGATAGAACTCACCGACGCCCAGATTGATAAGGCCTGGTGTTCTTTCCTGACTCAAATTCCTGTCGAAAAACTGCATCTTTTATCGGAGCTGAAAAAGAAATACCGTTTGTTGATGCTAAGCAATACAAATCCTCTCCATATCCAGACGGCAGTGGCTGCTGAGTTTCGCAAAACCGGCAAAACAATGCAGGATTTTTTCGATAAATGTTATCTCTCGTACGAAATGGGAATGGTGAAACCCGATGTGGAAATTTTCGAAGCCTTATTGGCCGATGCGCAGGTAAAAGCGGAGGAATGCCTCTTTTTGGACGATGGCAAAAAGAATATCGATACTGCTGCGGCGCTCGGCATTCAGACTTATTGGGTGAAACCCAACGAAAATCTTAATTTTTTACTGAATATTGATTGATCAATGGAAATAATTTATGCTTCGGATGCTGCCTTTAGTGCGAATGAGTATGTGGCTACTGTCGGGTTTTTCGATGGTGTGCATGCCGGCCATCGATTTCTGATTGAAGAATTGAAAAACATTGCCGCGGAGCAGGGAAGGAAAAGCCTTGTCTTTACTTTCTCCGAACATCCGCGTAAGGTCTTGCATTCCGATTTTCAACCTGCGCTGATTACAACACTCGAAGAGAAACTTTTTCAACTCGGTACTACAGGCGTCGATGCTTGCGTTGTTCTTGATTTTACGCTTGAAATGTCGATGTTGTCGGCTTATCAGTTTCTCTATACGATTCTTTTCAGTCAATATAGCGTTCGTACGCTGTTGGTGGGACACGATCATCGCTTTGGGCATAACAGAGCCGAAGGATTTGCCGATTATAAGAAATACGGACAGGAAATGGGACTCGAAGTTGTTCAGGCACAGCGCTACAGTACCTCCGAATTCACACACATCAGTTCCTCCGAAATCCGACAGGCTTTACTGCAAGGGGATGTTCTGAAAGCAAACAAACTGTTGACTTATACTTATTCTTTCGAGGGAGAGGTGATTGGTGGCTTTAAAGTAGGACGAAAAATTGGATTTCCCACAGCCAACCTGAAGCCTTTCAATACCGAAAAACTGATTCCGGGCACAGGCGTTTACGCTGTTACAATCAAATGGAAAGCCGACCAGCTGAAAGGGATGATGAACATTGGACTTCGCCCGACCCTGGATAACGGAAAGAGTGTAAGTTTCGAGATAAATATATTTGATTTCGATAAAGACATTTACAATGAACGTCTCGAAGTTAGCTTTATTCAGAAAATACGCGACGAACAAAAGTTCGATGGCATTGAAGCTTTGATCGAGCAGCTGAACCGCGACAAACAAACCGTTTTGGAAGTGCTGGGGTAGGAGAAGGAGCTGAAGACAACAAAACCAGCGAAGACGAACGTAATGAAAAAAAGGATTCCCTGTAAGCACATTGGCTTACAGGGAATCTTTTTTAATGTCCTCTTTTAGAGGGTTACAGATGAATATACACGGTCTTCGATGATTTGCTTCCGTCAGCCCGTTTGGCAAAAACATAAATGCCAAGGATGTCGGCTGCACTTACAGATACCACCGGTATCAGTAGCGAGTTGGTCAACTCACTGCCCCGCGGCTGACGTTCCACCCACAATTCACCGGAAGCAAGCAGGGCAAGCGCCACTATCTCGTCGGTAGCTTTGTTGAGTTCGTTTTTCAGCGAGGATAGGTACTTCACGGTAATTCCTGTTTCATCGAGCGTGGTTTCCGTAACGATAACTTTCGACAAACTGCCATCCGAAACGACAAGTTTACTGTAATCAATCACTACGGTTTCACCCGTTTTGTCAATAGCCTCTTTCAGATTAGCTGCCATAAAAGCAGCGTATACTGAAGTTTCAGAGTCACGCTGTACAAATCCCTCTTCAGGAATACTGCCCAGCATGGGGTACAATTCGCCGATAAGTTTAAATCCTCCACGCTGCTTTTGCTGCGCTTCGGTATTTGCGTCCCGGCTTCCGAACGCTTTCGCCCGTACGATGTTTTTCGAACCCAATGACGAAGTAACAAAGTTACCCATCGCTCCGGACATTTTTCCAGTCATCGGATTCTGACTAATTGCCATATTTCTGGCGTTTGTGTCTTAAACATTTCGCTGTAAAGGTAGGGAGACCTCAAAGCCCTGTCATTAACCTAATGTTGAACCTAACCTTAGAAATACACATCCGGCACAAAACAAAAGCGCTAAATATCTTTTATGTAGATATTTAGCGCTGCAATTATTTTATAAATTTTTTTGCTTGTTTTTTTTGAGTCCGTGAAGCTTGCGGTAAAATGCGGGAGGAATATATAACCGCAGACTGGTGCTGATACTGAATGGCCACCCCGTTTAGAGCTTGCCCGCCCTGGTGGGGTTTGGGGCAGAATTTTATTTTGAAACTGTTGCGTTATGCTACCGCATTTTCATTCACTCTATCAATCAGTTGTATCAGTTGTATTTGTGTTTCATCATCAAACAAGCCTGTAATTCCATTTGAGTTTATATCCGTAAAAGGAGGCTCAAATAACATCGCAGGATCTATAGTTCCATTTACAACAAAGAAATTTATAATTGTGTCTATAAAGCGTATTTGCTGCGAATTGAGGGTTTTGTTTATCAGCACTTCGCCAAAAGCCAGTTTGGCTGCCTTAGCATCCAAACCCACAATGCTGCGGATAAACTTACCTAAGGGTTGTTCGCCAAAGGCTTTTATAAATTCTGCTTTCGTACCCAAACTACCTTGATCAAACAGCATTTTTTCCAACTCTTCCAACTCACTGTGTGTAATCTGTACGTTGTTTCGGAGTTTGTAAATTGTAATATGATTACTGTGTTCTTTCAGGTATTGTTCTACTTTCTTTTTGTATGCTGCTAATTCGTTTACATTGTATACTACAGGAAATTCAGATACTCTCTCTCCAATTTCATCTTCAAATGCGGTATAGTAAATAGCCTTATTTTCGGAGTCAAGAAACTTGAGCAAGTCGCGTAAATCAATACGAACCCTTTCGATGGCCAAAATACTTCCGGCTTCCCAGAACAGCTTGTTCTGCACTTCGTTTATAGTATCCATTTGCTTGGCTACTGCCGGGATAGAGGCTTTTTTACTAAGCTTTTGGGCAGTTGTTATTACTTTCTGTATCAATCCGACTTGCTTTTTCTCTCCTTTCAGAATGCAGAGCTGCAAGTCAAGCATGAGTGCATCAAACCGTTTTGCCATTTCGTCGGATTCTGTTTCAACAACTATTGGGGCAATATGGTCAAACAGTTCTTTAATATCCAAATCCGACAATGCATTCCAGGCGTTGGCATCGCGGTATTTCTCTACCACTTCCCAATGCTGACGGACAATAAAACTATCGCCATTCAACTCCTGCGTTTGCTGAACGAGTACGTCAATAAGTGACTTTCCATACTCTTTCAGTTCCACATCCTCTTGCGCCAACAACACAAATGCAAGGCGTAAGCGCAGTTCAAACAATCGCTGACTGATGGATTTTGAGTTACCCAATTCTATCCCTTTCGGGTTGATATTGAAAAATTCGAAGTTCTCGCAAAAGTCGAATATCAGGAACTCTTCCTTATCAGCTTCGGGTCCGAATAAATCCTTACATAATCGCGTTCCACGTCCTATCATCTGCCAGAATTTGGTACTACTGCGCACCGGCTTAAAGAAAACCAGGTTGCACACTTCGGGCACATCAATACCCGTATCGAGCATATCTACCGACACCGCTATCTGTGGCATCTTGCATTTATCTTTAAACTTATTCAACAGGTCGTATTTGTATTCTTCCTGATAATCTATTACCTTCAAAAACTCTCCTTTGTACCCGGGATATTGCAGATTGAAGCGTTCTTCAATAAATTTAGCATGTTGGTGCGAGCGGGCAAACACCATCGTTTTCGCCAGTTTATCGCCTCCTTCTACTTTGATACCATTTTGCATCAAATGCCCGATGACCTTATCCACCGTATCGGCATTGAAAAGCCAGCTATTGAGAGCCGTGGCATCTATTTCGTCAGGATATTCTCCCGTAACCGGGTCGGTAAACTGCTCCTCGTAGGCCTGTTTTTCCTCATCGCTCAGCTCTGCATATTTTATTCCCTGTCGCTGAAATTTAAGCGGCACGGAAATAGCTTTGGGCGGAACTAAAAATTTGTCATTAACTGCTTGCTCCAGTTCATAAGCGTAAGTAGGGTTGTGCGGTTCCATATCGAACAAACCATAGGTATCGCGGTCGGCTTCGGAGCGTGGAGTAGCGGTGAGTCCTATGCGTATGCCATCGAAATACCTGAAAATATGACGGTAGCGGTTATATACACTCCGGTGTATCTCATCAAAAATAATTAAGTCGAAATGCCCCACACCATAGTAGCGATTATTACCATCCACTTCGCCATCGATCATATTGATAATGGTCTGATAGGTAGAAAATACTATGCGGCTACTCTCGTCTTCTTTTTCTTTGGTGAGGTCTACAGCCGGAAGATTCGGTAAATAATCGTTCAGATTGACCTTCGCCTGATGTATCAGCGCATTGCGGTCGGCCAGAAACAAAATGCGTTTTGCCCAATTGGCTTTGCTAAGCAAATCGACAATGGATGCGGACACACGGGTTTTACCAGTTCCGGTAGCCATTACGAGCAAAGCGTTTCGACGAAAGCCCTCCAGTGCTTCGGTCACTTTCCTGATTCCTTCGTGTTGATAGTAGCGATCGGTAATACTATCATTAATAGTTTGTTTACTCAGATCCTTTCTGTAGGTGCGGCGCTGAACCAACAACTGTAACTCATCCTTGCTGTAAAACCCGAATACAGTACGGGGTGGATAATTCAAATCGTCCCACATCCATGTATTGAAGCCGTTAGAATAATAGATAACAGGCCGTTGTCCGTATTCTTTTTCCAGCCCATCAGCATAGAGCTTTGCCTGATGCTGACCTACGCGCGGGTCGCGGCGGGTGCGTTTGGCTTCTACCACTGCCAAAGGTTTGCCATCATCGCCCCACAACACATAATCCACAAAACCATCGGTCAACGTGCCGTCGGCTTTAGGCATGCAATTTTTCAGCGGAAACTCAGGCACATTCGTACCATTCGGATTCCAACCAACTTCGCGCAACAAAGTATCGATATAGATTTTACGTGTCAGGTCTTCGTCAGGGTCTATCGGAGGCGGAATAAACGCAATGTTTTGGTCCTTAATAGCCTTGATGGCAGCCAGTTCTTCTTCCAGCTTTTGCAGTTTATCCTGCTGGGCATGAAACTCTTTTTCGAGTTTCTGTAGTTCTTCTTTACTCTTGTCCTTTCCGGGTTCTTTTTCTATCAGACTGACATCAAAAGCCGGGATTTCCAACTTTTCTTCACCATAAACCTGCACCAACCAAACAACAAAGCCGTACAACAGCTTCAGGCTGTGTAAGGCTTCCAACGGTTTCATGGTGGCAGAGGTATGCACCGCAGCATTTCCCTGCTTGCGTATCAGGTTTATTTGATTAAACTGAACGGGAGCAACTATTTTTTGAAATCCCTGATCGTGAATCAGCGAACTGAGCGAAGTGTCATAGGGCAACACCAAATCAGGGTCGTGCTCGTACATCCACCGTACCCATTCTTCCAAACTCTTGCGGCAAAGCATAGCGCAGTAAAGCGGTGCACCGTACACATGTTTCTCGGCTTCACGGGGTGATTTTGCCAATTGACCCCATTGGGCAGGGATAAAATTAAAGTTACTCATAGAAATTATCGGATTTATCTGTAAGTCAGACTAAAGCTTTTCGTTTATAAAATACCCCCCGGATTTGGGAGCTCCTCTGAATTCGATTTTATTATCTGAATTCAATTGTTTCAAATAACGCTGTGTGGTTCGCAAACTTTTATTCAGCGTAGTAGCAAGGGCAGGTGCATTTAATCCGGGCATCTTTTTTATTAGTTCAACAAGTGCATCTTCCAACATTTTTACACCGCCATTTCCTGAAACCGGCGGGCTATTTACACCGCCATTTAGCGATTTTACACCGCCATTTGTCAGCAGACGGAGTAAATCCAGTTGTGTGGCAATTACCCTGTCGGCAATAAATTCTTTAAATACACTATCGTTCGTATGTGCAAGTTCCAGACCGGCAATGTATTCGTGGCGCAATATTGCCGGAATCAGGGCAATGCTGTATTCGTTTCGGATTAATGCCAGATTCATTAATAAGCGCGAAAGGCGACCATTGCCATCAATAAAGGGGTGAATAAATACAAATTTCTTATGGGTGAGAGCAGCCAGCTCCACCGGATGCAGTTTTTGCTCTTGCTTATTAAACCAATTTATAAACTTCTTTATCTCTACCGCCACTTTCTCAGGGGCTGTAACAGGGAAGTTGCTCCCACTTATAAAAACCGGCACTGTGCGGTATCTCCCTGCTTGCTCAGGGTCTATTTGCTGATAAAACAAGCGGTGAAGTTCCAGAATATCTTTTTCTTCGAGGGTTTTATGTGTTGCCAACTGATACAAATAATCATAAGCCCGTGCATGTCCCACAGCTTCATATATATCACGCAGTGGTTTACCTTCTATAGTCAGGCCATCTTCAATCACTACCTTGGTTTCCGATTCAGTCAGACTGCTTCCTTCCAGTGCATTGCTGCTGTAAGTAAGTCCAACCTTATAATAATCGCGCAACGATTGCAGCGTCTCGGGTGCCAGCGGGCGCAATGACAACAGCTTACGGTTGTTGAATTCTGCTATTTTGTATTTTGCTTCCATATAATACCGATTGACTTAATAATTATTCTTTTGCAAATATAGCTGAAAACTATTCTATTAGCGGCACAGCCGCAAAATATTTGTAGAAACCACATTCATACCAAGCCCATAGGTGCAGAGCACCGTAATATTTGTAGCTACAGCGTAACGTTGTGTTTATGAGGTGGGAGCACCGTTATATCATTTATTTACCCTTACATCCGTTTTATATTTGGCTACACCTATTTATATTGCGGGTCTCCGACCCTCCTAACGGGGTGTGTGGCCTCCGAAAGCTACAAATATGTCGGGGCACTGCCCCTATACTGCTGCTAAACACCCCACACCCTATTTTACCAACTCTCCTTTAAAGGCTTGTTGGAGAAGGTGCGGAGCATTGTTATATTTGTAGCGGCAGAGCCGCGAAACATTTGTAGAAACCATAATCATATCACAATCCGAAGGTGCGGATGGAACATCCCGAGCATCGGGAGCACCGTAATATCATATTTTCCTACCAGCCATTCCATCTCCATATTGCGGGTCTCCGACCCTCCTAACGGGGTGTGTGGCCTCCAAACGCTACAAA
>CAYMHE010000047.1:0-13522 GCA_964390175.1 uncultured Paludibacter sp. | reverse complement strand
ATATTGCGGGTCTCCGACCCTCCTAACGGGGTGTGTGGCCTCCAAACGCTACAAATATATCGGGGCGCTGCCCCTAAATCATTCAAAAAACTCAAACAGATATTCATCTTTATACTCAATACCATTATCCTTGAGCATTTTAAGATACTCGTCTTTGAATGCCCCTTTCTTATGATGTGCCTCCTGATTCATGATATAGTTTGAAACAATCTCTACCTGAGAATGTGAATGCGAGAATCCTCCATATCCTTTTTGCCATGCAAATTTGGATTTACACAAATTATTGTCTTTTATCCATTTGTTGCTGGAAGTTTTAATTTCTTCTACTAAATCGGGAATTAGATGATTTACATTATATCCGATAAAAATATGAATATGATCCGAAACCGATTTTATCGCCAACATTTTATGTTTATGGTTTTGAACAATGCCGGTAATGTATTTTTCCAGATCATCTTTCCATTCTTTTTTTATCGAAGCATCTCGATTTTTGGTTGCAAATACTAAATGAACATGCATTTGTAAAAATGTATCAGCCATATTTTTAGATATTTAAATTTCATTTTAGTAGGTGCAGAGCACCGTTATATTTGTAGCTACAACGTAGCGTTACAATTGTAGCGGCAGAGCCGCAAAACATTTATAGAAACCACATTCATACCAAGCCCATAGGTGCAGAGCACCGTAATATTTGTAGCTACAGCGTAACGTTGTGTTTATGAGGTGGGAGCACCGTTATATCATTTATTTACCCTTACATCCGTTTTATATTTGGCTACACCTATTTATATTCCGGGTCTCCGACCCTCTAACCGGGTGTGTCGTTATCAGCTACTCCCAACCATTCCATCTCCATATTGCGGGTCTCCGACCCTACAAACGGGGTGTGTGCTCTCCGAAAGCTACAAATATATCGGGGCGCTGCCCCTATACTGCTGCTAAACACCCCACACCCTATTTTACCAACTCACCTTTAAAGGCTTGTTGGAGAAGGTGCGGAGCACCGTTATATTTGTAGCAGCACAGCCGCGAAATATTTGTAGCTACAGCGTAGCGTTGCATTCGTAGGTGCGGTTGGAACATCCCGAGCATCGGGAGCACCGTAATATCATATTCCACACCATTTGCATTACCATATTGCGGGTCTCCGACCCTCCAAACGGGGTGTGTGGCCTCCGAAAGCTACAAATATGTCGGGGCGCTGCCCCTAAAACCTCTCACCTTATTTTACCAACTCGCCTTTAAAGGCTTGTTGAAGAAGGGAATCGAAGAGATTATTAGTTGCCAACAAATTCTTGTCTAGTACATTCTTCTGTTTGTTCAACTCTGTTATTGCATCCTTATATCTGTTTTGCAATTCAATTGGTGGATTAATAAATTCTAAAGATTTAATATCTTCAAAATTTAAACCAGCTTTTACCCCTCCCTTATTTAGTTTTTTGAATTGATTTCTACCATATTCAGACGCAAATACTTGAGAAATAAAATTTGGTTCGTAATCATTTTTTAATCTAATTATTGCCAAATGTTGATTAATAAATGCTTTTGGAAAATTATTTGGTATAACACAAGTCCTTCCTAAATCAGCTGTTATTGATAACAAAATATCTCCAGGCTGAACTTGTGTTCTAACAGATTCGGCATTATTAGGTGCTGTAACACATATTGTATCATTCAACTTCATTTCATTATATCCTACGTTGTTAATTCGTAGAAATAAATCTCCTTCTTCTGTATAATATTGAGCCCAACCTCTTGAGCCACTCGTCATAAAATCAATACTTTCTCCAATCGTTTTCACCTCCCACCCCTTTTCATTCTTCACCGGGTCACCAAACATATCAATAAAAATAGCCTGTGCCAGTTCATCGTATTTGCGGAGCAACTCCTGGTCTTTACGGCGCAAGGCATCCGCTGCATCCAGTATTTCGGCTATACGCTGCTGGATAGGGAGAGGGGGAAGAGGTACTTGAACCTTACTAAGACCCTCTCCTGTAATTTGAGGTTGTGCAGAACCAGATATGACATCTATAAATCCTCTATACTGAAAATAATAAAAAAGGAATTTTATATCTACATCATTTAACAAATCGTCTAAAGCCATTGCATTCCCATTTATATAAGATTTTGGTTCTGTAATATGAACTGATCCACATGTTGCACCTCGACAAGTTATTGTCAATGTTGGCAATTCATGAGTAAATTCTTTATAAAATCCAATTTTACCATTTGCACCGTAAACAGGATATCCTTCTTTATCTAGCTTATCCAAAGAAAGAGTTTTCCATTGTCTTGGTCTACAAATATTATTTAGATATATCATTTTCCAACTCATGCCAACATCTCCTTTAATTGTTTCAACAATATGGCCCGTTCCTTATCAAGCGTTTCAATTTCGGCAATAATGGTAGTTGGAGCTGCATAGGTCTTTTCTTCGTACACCACTTCTTTGTAGCGGTTAATGCTCAGGTCGTATTTGTTGTCACGTATTTCCTGTACGGGTACAAGGAAGCTTTTGTCGGTACGGCTGCGCAAGGTTTCTGCACTCAGGTTTTGGTAACGACTTACAATATCCGGTATATCATTTGCCTCTATCTTGTTACGTTTGTCATCCAGACTACGACCGTCGGCCTGCATATCGTAAAACCACACTTTGTCGGTGCCACCGTCGTTGGTTTTCGTGAAAATCAGCACGGCCGTACTTACTCCGGCATAGGGTTTAAACACACCGCTGGGCATAGAAACAACGGCTTCCAACTTGTGTCGGTCGAGAATTTCTTTGCGAATCTGCATGTGTGCTTTGCTGCTACCAAAGAGGACGCCATCGGGTACAATCACCGCAGCACGTCCGCCGAGTTTCAAGCCTTTCAGGATTAAAGCAAGGAAGAGTAATTCGGTTTTCTTGCTGTCCACCACGCTCAGGATTTTGCCATCTACCGCTTCGCGGTCGAGACTGCCTTTAAAGGGTGGATTGGCCAGTACAATGCTGGCTTTTTCGGTAAAACCTGTATTGGCTTCGCTCAGCGAGTCAACATCTAATAGCACCGGGTTTTCAATACCGTGTAGCATCAGGTTCATACCGCCAATGCGTATCATGGTAGGGTCGAACTCCATGCCCATAAACATCTTGTTTTGAAAATGGTTTTTTGCCTCTTCCTTGTAAAGTTCAGTTGTGAAATGATTTCGGATATATTCACCAGATTCAATAAGGAAACCTGCTGTACCACAACTTGGGTCACAAATCACATCTTCCAGCGTTGGCTGCACCATATCCACCATCATACGGATAATGTGGCGTGGTGTTCGGAACTGACCATTTTGACCAGCAGAAGCAATCTTTTTCAACAGATACTCGTACACATCGCCCTTGGTATCGCGGTCGTTCATGTCAATGTTCGACAACATCTCCACCACCTGTGCCAACAGTCGCGGCGTAGGAATCATAAAGGTAGCGCCTTTCATAAACTTACTGAAAGCGGCGCTGCGGTTACCCACATTGCGCAGGAAATCGAACACCCCATCCTGTTTGGTAAACATCTTGTGCATCACCTCCGGGTCCATATTTTTAAACCTGCTCCAGCGGAGTTCGTATTCCGATTCGTTGTACAAGGGCTCTTCAATTGGCTTTTTCAGCAAGTTGGCTTTCTGTTCCTTCTGCGTTTGCAGCTCATCCAGTCGGCGAATAAACAGCAAATAAGTCATCTGCTCAATTACCGTCAGCGGATTCGACAGACCACCTGTCCAAAACGCTTCCCACACTTTATTTATCTGCGATTTTAATTCTCCTGTGATCATGTTTCTGTTATTTATTTTCTTCGTATGTGTTTTTTTTGAACCATAATAAAATGGCATCAATAAACGTCTCAATCAGCTCAACTGCAAAGTAAATACTTCATAACTTATCCAAAGTCTGATACCGTATGATTGCGTGTTTGTTTGTAGCCATATTTCACTTTTCCTAACCTACAAAACTACAAAAAATAATTCACAGTTCCTCATTCATCTCGAAGACAGCCGACCCTCTTTCAATCAATATCCAGGTATTTTCTGGAGGCGTTTTTAAGTTCTTCGAAGGGTTTCAGAAACACATCGGGGCTTTTGTCCTTGGCCTGTGAGAGGTTGGTGCTGTAGCTTTTGAAATCGTCGCCCAGCATTTCGGCCAAAGCATCCATCATTTGCTGTTTGTTGGTAAGGGGCATATGATTGCCGTCGGTAAACCATTTCAGGTCGTACATGGCTGAGAATACTTTGATTACATCGAGTTTGTGGCGCGAGGCTATGCGTATTTTTGGGGTCACAGTGCCGGCGTTTGAAGCCGTCTCATTTTTAGGTGAGGTCGCAAGAACAGCTTTCCAGCGTTCAATCTCCAGACGGCACATGTCTTCAAATGTTGGATAAAGGCGGGCTGTAATTCCAAACTCGCTTGCACCAATAAAATCCCAGTATTCTTTATCGTCGAAGGCTTTTTGCCATTGCAAAAAATCATAGAGGCGTTGTTGTGCTAATTCTAATTTTCCGGCAGGTGGTAATTCAGGATTATCAATCTCATCTTTCAGATTTTTGAATATAAAGAGTGGATTAGGAGTTTCATTGTCTGTTTCATCCTCTTCATGATCGATTGGTTTTGTAATTCTCATAATATAATCACGTATGTAGTCAATATTCCAGTTATTGGATTGATCAGCTATTTTATTTATAAAATCAAAACGGTCATTTAAGTTTTTGTGAAATCTCAACAAAAACTCCATTTCAAACCCTGCTGTGATTATGTTATCTATGATTACCGGGTCAGGTTTAGTCCAACGTACCATATCGTAAAATATAGTCTTGATGTATGAGCAGATGACTTCGAAATCATCATAGTTATAATAATTATCACGTAGTTCATCTTCAAATTCCTGATATTTATTTTCAAATGCATCAGTGCTATACTTTCGCTTCATAAATTTCACATCTTTAGGACTGACCTCTTGTTTTTCATCCATAAGCAAACTGAAGTAACATATCGCTTCTTTCAGATATTCTCTATAGGCTAATGCTTTTTTCTTTTCCATGGTTCAGCGTATTATTTAAGGGAATTACAATTTAAAATCAATATCTTACCGTAATATCAGGCCAAAGTTAAAGATTTGTTTTTACATTACAATAGTTCGTTATAAAAATAATAATTTTCACGCAAAGTTGCTAAGTCACCAAGAAAAATCAAGAGTTTTTTGGTGCGTCTTTTTATTATGTTGTTTGTTTTTACAAATTTGCAACGTGAATTTGCGTATTCGTGCCTCCCGCAATTCGGGATGTTCTATTTGAGTGAAAGATAAGACGCTGAAAATAACGACTCCCGACATTTAGCATTTAAGCAATTATAAAAGAGCACAATAATGTGTTTTATAACGACCCGTTGATCAATAACAACTAATCATTACTCACCGACAAAATATTTACAAAAAAAGACCACACACTTATTTCTACATGACAATCAATCGGTTACAACAAAACGGGATAAATTGGTGGTTATAAATCAGAACAAAAGAGTGTTATTTATCATTATTTAATTTGAAGCAAGACACTAAGTCGCCAATACTACAATTCGAGAATCGGATGAAAACTCTCACATATTTTAAAAATATTATTGTATGAAACATCGAATACATCTTACCGTCATTTGTGTTATCGCGATGGTAGCTACACTCAGCGCGTCGGGGCAGGATATTGACAGCATTCAAAACCTGATCAATCAGAAATCCACACCCGATACTGTAGTTATCAAATCTCTGCGTCAATTAGCGAGAATTTATGCGCCCACAGACTCCGTAAAAGCAATCAACGCGTTGACAAGCGCTCTTGAAATTTCCCGGAAAAAGTCCATCCGAAAGGAAGAGCCCGTCAACCTCAATCAAATCGGGTTTTTCTATGAGCAATACGGCAATTTTACGGAAGCCGAACGATATTACCGGCTGGCTGTCAAACAGTCGATCCGCTACAAAGAATATCGCTCCACGGCCCGGGGCTATCAGAATATCTTTTTTATCAAAAAAGACAAATACAACGTAAAGCAGTTGGAGCAACTAACCGACAGCGGTTTGGTGTATGCAAAGAAGGCGAATGACGAGTTGCTGATCGGGCATTTATACAACAATCTGGGAAATACACAGGTTTTCAAAGGAATGTATGAAGATGCTATGGAAAATCTTTTGCGTGGCCTGGAAGCGTATCGGAAAGCTGATTCACCGGTAAACATGTGTAACTCATACCTGAATATCGGCAACACCTACAATCACTTGAAACTGTACGACAAATCCATTGAATATTCGCTCAAAGGTAAAGAGCTTTCGGAGAAAATAGGAAATTTTAAGTCGCTTAGCCAGATTCTGGTCAATCTTTCGAGCACGTATTTTTATAAAAACGATTTCGAAAAAGCCATAGAATATGCCAAAAAAGTGGAAAACTTACGGGCGAAAACAGAAATTTCGGAGAATGTGTACGGAAGTGCCGTTTCGAACATCGGTAATGCTTACATGAAAATGGAGAATTATCCGCAGGCAGCATTCTATCTCGAAAAAGCGTCCGCTGCACTCAAAAACACAGGTGATATTTACAATTATATCGTTAGCTGCATTACGCGCAGCGAACTCTATATTGTTACAAAAAAATACGAAAAGGCCGAAGCAGTTCTCGATGAAAGCCTTGCACTTTCGAAAGAATACAACTTCAAACCCACTTTGCAGGCTGCGTTGATGAATAAATCAGAACTTTTCAAACGAACGGGAAGGTATGAAAAAGCGTATGAATTGCTCGAAGAATCGTACCTGATAAAAGACAGCATTTCCACCCTCGAAGCCACCAATACCATCAATGAGCTGGAAACTAAATACCGCACAGCAGAAAAAGACAAGCAAATAGCTGAACAAAAAGCTGTTATAGCTACGAGAAACACATGGTTGATTGTGTTAGGAGCGCTTGCCCTACTTCTATCCGGCTTTGTCCTGGCCCGCTACAGAATTATCAGGCAGCGACAGAAACTCAAACTGCAAGAACTGATTCTCGAGCAACAGGACATGGCGGCCAAAGCCGTGATTCACGCCGAAGAGAACGAGCGGAAGAGAATGGCAACTACACTACACGATAGTCTGGGGCAGTTTTTGAGCGTGGTGAAAATGAATTTGCAGTCGATGCAGGATAAATTGGAAAACGATGAAAAATCGGCAAACACCTATAACCGCACACTGAATTTATTGGATGAATCTATCAAAGAAGTGCGCAGCGTATCGCACGAAATGATTCCTAACGCACTAATGCGAAGCGGATTGGGCGAAGCACTGAAAACGCTGATTGAAAAAATAGACAGCAATTCGTTGAAAATAAGCCTAACCACCGACAACCTTAAAGAAGATATCAATCAGGATATACAAATGGTGTTGTACCGGATTTTTCAGGAAAGTATAAACAACGTAATCAAACACTCCAAAGCCAATAAACTGCACATCTCCGTGTTTCAGGACCAGTATTCGTTGAATGCCATTATTGCTGACAACGGAGTGGGTTTTGACAAGGAAAAGGTAATGAAAAACAAACCCGGAATGGGGTTAGAGAACATTCTTGTGCGGATTAAATTTTTAAAAGGAAAATTCGACATCGATTCGGCTGAAGGTAAAGGAACTACGCTGAAATTTGAGATACCTTTGGCATAGCTTCCCGCACTTATTAGTACTGAAAAAAGAATTTCTACAATTTAGGAATTCTTTTTTTTTATTTTAAAATATACCCTTTGCAGGGTATTGATGAAGCTTCAATTGCAGGTTACTTTTGACATACATTTTATTATCAAAAAATAATCACTTTATAATTCAAAAAACATGACAACAATTCAATTCAAGCCGTTTTTTAAAAAGACATTTCTGATACTGCTCATTTGCGGATCTGCTTTTGCATCAAAAGCTCAGGATGTAGAGCAGGAGAGTCTCGACTGGAGCAAATTACGTGTTAGAACTTTTGTAAACATCCCAATACCCTACACCGAAACAAAGGATATAAAATTAGCTTCAATTCTCACCATTCAGGGCGCTTATGAAATCGGTACGCTGGCAGATGTACGGGCGGCTGCACATCTTGGAACTTTCAAAGGTGTATCTGTGGGTGGCACCTATCACATGTCGGATGGCTTAAGGAATGGAAAGACCAGATTCATTGTTGCTGAAACAGGCGACAAGACGTACTTCTACAAAGGCTACTCTGATTATCGCTCCATTTTCGGTCCCTCGGTTGATTTGATGGCGGGTGTGTTTCAGGATGCCGGGTTCTATGGACGCCTGCAGGCAGGAGTTGAATGGCAGACACACTCCAGGGCTTATTACAAAGGATACAAAGCTATGAGAAACGGTATTTCAACTGTAAAACTGCAGGCTGTTGCGGCCTCGCTGGCAATGGCTGAATATCACAACGGCTCTCAGGACTACGTTCGCCGACTGGGTTTAGGTGGTGTGGCAGGGATAGCTTACGATGTCAGACCCTGGAAAAGAGTTACTTTTTCCGGCGGAGTGGATTTGGGCTATATGGTGCTGCCGGGCGTGGAAAATGATTTAACCAACGGCATAGAAAACTCAAAAGGACATCCAATACTCGAAATAAAGTTGGGTGCTTCTGTAAAGCTTTAAGAAGAAAAAAGATTTGAATCATAAAATTAAAAGAACAATGAAAAAAAATCATCTTCTATCAATCATTCTCACAGGATTATTCATTTTATCATCCTGCGAAACCGATCTAACTCCGCCCGACGACCCGAATGATCCGAATGATCCGACGAATCGGTTTGAAATTGCGCAGGTGCTAAATACTAATTCGGCTTACGAAAATGTTTGGGATACTACTATGGATGTACGTACAATGAATACCGGAGTTACGGGCAGACTTGGCATTAGTGATTTTACAGTGGATGCAAAAAATCAAATGCACTTTGTATTTTATCAAATACTTCCTTCGCAACAATCAACTTTCTACGAAAGCTACCGCCGTACTTGGGATTTGACCAATAAGAAAATCATTCCACAAAATCCGTTAGCTTACAAAGAAAAAAATATTACTCGCAATTTATATAATTACCAGGCCGAAAAAGAACTTGCATTTGAACTTTATAAGCCATATACCAATTACTATGTGGCCGCAATAGTCACATCAGAGGGTGATGGTGGAATTTCTTACAATAAAATTTACTTTCAGGGCGATGTGAGTATGACTGTGGCACAGCCATTTTATCCATTGTCAAGACTCGAACTTGGATATGAAAACGTGGTGGGCCAAAGCACTTATTTTCAGTCGGTTATTTTCAGGAGTTTGAATAGGAAAAATGACGATGATTTTAATTACAAATTCACCAACGTGAGTATGGATTATGCCATTTTTCAGTACATGGTGCCCGATGTGCAAACATATCACCTACTTTGCGAAGCAAGAACAAGCGGGCCAAGTATCTATTTCGGATTTACAAGCAGGAATGAGATTCAAGCTATAGAATTCACTGAAACTGGAAATTTCGGCACCACCACTTTGACCGGCACCGAAGGAAAAGTTGTAGCTACTGTAAACTGGACGCCTTATGTAACCTGGGTAACACAGGCGTTTGTATATCCGGTTTATAATTTTGGAAAAACTATCCGTCATTATAGCCCCGATGGCAGTATCATGAGCTTTGCATTGAACAAATTTGATACCGACAGATATTCCACCTTTGTTTATAACTTTAACACAAAGGCGTTTACAAAAGTGCTGGAGGATGTATCGCTGAAGTATGGCGACATAAATTCCAGCGATGTGGATATTGACCAGGAAGGCAATATTTACTACACAGGATACGCCGACAGTGGCAAAAATAAAGAAGGTGTATCGGTTTATAAAATTTCGGCTGATGGAAACCACACCCTTGTAGGCAATGATAATTTCTTAAAATTCGGACAAGTTATAAAGCTAAAACACTTACACGGGAAGCTGTATTTGTGCGTTACCGGGAAGAAAACAGGATACGACACCCATCAAATCAGTTTTATAAGAACAAAATAAACAAAATAACAATTTAAATCAGCGCCCCCAATTCCCAAATACTATTTCCCAATTTCTCACACTTTCAGAAAAAAACACTGGAAGGGAGTGATAAGAGAAAGTGTAAAAATACGAATAGAAAAAAGGGTTAGTAGCGCTACTTTATCACAATGAAAACAAATCATCTTCTCTCCATCATTCTCACAGGATTATTCGTTTTTTCATCCTGCGAAACCGATTTAACGCCGCCCGACGACGTTGATAACACAACAGATCCGCTGGCAGTAATAAATCTTCTTCACGATGGAGCAGCGTGGGAAACCGTTTACGATTCCATGATGCTCGTTCCCTCATTAGTAGGCAGAGAAAATTCTTCCACAGCCGGGATTTCCGATTTTACGGTAGATACAAAAAACCGCCTCAACATCGTTTTCTGGCATGCGTGGCAAAGTCAGCAGAGTGTACTGTACACTAGTTTTAGAAAAAGTATCAATTTGACGACCATGAAACCCGCCGATTTGGGCTTAACCAGCGTCGCCATGTTTCTGTACAGTAAGCCAATTGATAAAAACCCGCCTTACTTCGAATATGGAGTATCTTATTACACCTTGATGTTGGAAGCCTACAAGCCTTACACTAACTTCTATGTGGATGGTTTTCAGCACTATAAAAACGGAATGAAGAATTACTTAATGAAAGTACAGGCTGCGAATGAAGAGTCTGGTGTTAATGATTTCAGAGAGTATCAATCAGGTGATTTTGATATGGCTTTCCGAAATCCGACTGTTAACTTAGGGAATCGGGGTATTTTTACTTTTGGCGCTAATATGGAAAACGAAAGCTCAAATTACGTGGGAACAATTCATCAACACTACCTTTATTTGGAATCGGCGGCCACCCATGGCGGATTGACCGAGCCGCGCACCGATGGTACCGGCGTTGCCATAGAGTTCAGGGCTGACGAGCTGGAAGCCACTACGCTGGAGACCGGATTTGGATTACACCCGAACACAAATATTAAATGGATGATTAACAGAACTTCTGTGGCAAAATTACCATTAACAAACTCCCTCGAACTGCCCCTTAAAACACACCGGCATTACTCGGTGGATGGAAATATACTTGCTTTTTATATTTATGAAGAAAAAAAAGATAAATATTCTACGTTTGTTTATAATTTCAGCACAAAACAACTAACCAAAATTCTTGATAATGTGAGCATTGCTTACGGCAACAAGGAAGCTTCGGATGTGGATCTGGATGAGGCCGGCAACTTGTATTATACCGGATACGCCAAAAACGGTACTGATAACACAGGTACTTCGGTCTATAAAATTTCGGCTGGCGGTGCAAGTTCACTCGTTGGGTCGGATGGATTTTTGAAGTACGGCACACCCGTAAAATTAAAGTATCTGCACGGAAAAGTCTACCTCGGAGTAGTGGGCACAAGACCCGAAACAGGTTACAGGCAAATAACTGTTTTGAGGCAGAAGTAGAAGAACGAATTTATGGGCACCGCTATTCTATTTGGTGATGCTGTTAAGACGCATGCATAGAAATATCGAAAGTGCTCCATGCCTTAGAAAAAGCCAGCGGCATGAGGCTGAGGCAACAACATAATAAGTTTTCAAACTTAAACTGAACTTTATCCACTGTATGATAGTTTGTTATAAATATAAAACCATGTCGTTAAGTTAAGCCTGAACTTCATACTTTCTGTTGAGAGCACGAAATTCTATGTATTCAGGTTACTTTGTTTCTCATATATTTTTGAATAATTAAATGAACACAAATGAAAAGAATTTTATTATTAATCGCACTTTGTGGCGTTTTAACTACTCTAAACGCCCAATCATTCCAATTAGTGAAAAACCTGTACGAGAAAACCGAAAGTATTCTTTACGATTACGATGCCGGAATGACCTATTTTGATGGAAAACTGTACTTTACGTCGTATTATGGCGACATAGTGGTGTCGGATGGCACATCGTCGGGAACTCAGATTGTTTCAACTCTCGGAATGCAAAAAATGACTGCTTTATCGTTTCATAAAAACAGATTTGTACCAATGGGCAACAAACTGTATTACAAAAACAGAAGAAATGAACTCTGTGTTACCGATGGTACAACTAACGGAACGTACGTAGTGGCCGATATTCATCCAACAGATTCAACTAACCAGTATGGTGTGGCCACAATAATGGGTGCCACCAGCGATAAACTGTTTTTTGCAGGAAACGATGGCGTAAATGGTTTCGAGCTCTGGGTAAGCGATGGCACAGCGAATGGAACCCGAATGATAAAGGATTTCGCTCCGGGCTTAGTCGGCTTTTTCAACACGACGTCGAAACATCATATTGGAACAATACTGGACGACAAACTCTATTTTTTTGCAAACGACCGAACCAACGGATGGGAACCGTGGGTAAGCGATGGTACCGAAGCTGGCACCTTCATGCTGATCAACTCTAATCCAACGGGACATTGCAGTGATCTAATGGCTACAACCTATGGTGGATACGGTGCCAGCGAAATGAAGTTTTTTTCGTACAAAAATGCGGTTTACTTTATTGCATACAGGGGAGTTTACAAAACCGACGGGACAACCGCAGGAACAACCCTGGAACTGAGTGGTGCTAATTACAATGCGAATCAAATGATTTCAATGTGCGTTTTCGATAATCAGTTGTTCTTTGAACAGATTAATGCCGGAAATCGACTTCTTACCAAATCGGATGGTACATTGGCCGGTACCGTTGTGGTGGGCACCATGAGTGGTTCGATGGCCAGGGGATTTCAGGAATTTAATGGCGAACTGTATTTTCGGTGTAAAAAAGGTTCATCGTCCAACAACGATTATATTGCTAAATTAGCTGGATCGACAATCGATAGCCTCACCCGTACAACCAGTGGATTTTTTAATTATTCGGTTGATATTGTGCAGCCTATCGGGAATGACTTTCTCTACATGGGCGACTATTACAACCATGCTATTTACAGATACAACAACGGGGCTAACACCTTAGCAAATCCTGAATTTACAAGTACTTACGATAATTTGTTAAGCACGCCAATCGGAACTTTTGCCATTGGTACAAACTCAACTTATGGCTACGAACTCTGGAAATGGAGTGATACAGCCTCTGAAATCAACGAATTAAACGAGAATAGTGATGTGAAAATATTTCCAAATCCTGTCAGGAATATTATGAATATTGAATTGAGTAGTGATGCTAATATGAAGATATTGAACAGTGTGGGAGCAACAGTTTTTACCCGAAAACTAAACTCTGGCAACAACAGTATTGATGTAAGTTACTTAACAAATGGCGTTTATTATTTAACCGACAATAAAGGCAGTGTGTGGAAGATTATCAAAAATTAAAATCCAACTATGGATGGTTTTAATTTTTTTGATTTGACTAATTGTAAAAAAAAATGAATAACAATACAAATGATAAAAGCATGATTATTTGGTTTACACTCATATCAT